>NZ_NEWI01000194.1:0-4075 GCF_002135005.1 Halorubrum sp. SD612
CGACCGGGTCGACGCGGCTCGGGTCCTCGCCCAGCTCCGGCGGGTCGAGCGTGAACGCGTCGTAGTCGGCGTCGACGCCCTGCCCCGAGGAGAACTCGTGGCCGTCGTCGTCGCGTTCGTCGGTCATGCCCGCGGATTGGCGGTCACGACGCGTAAGGGTTGCGTCGCACCGGGTCCCGCGGGGAACGTTCGCACGGGAGGACACCTTTTACCGCTGCGGAGCGTCTCCTCGCGCGCATGCCCTCCAAACTCCGACTCCCCACGCGGCTCCGGTTCGGCGTCGCGGCCCTCCTCGTCGCCGTCGGCGCCGCCGCGAGCCTCGCGGTCGCGCCGGAGCTCCCCGAGCGGATGGTGACGCGGTGGAACGCGGCCGGCGAACCGGCGGGAACGCTCTCGAAGACGGCCGGGATGTGGCTCGTTCCGGGGCTCGCGGCCGGGCTGCTCGGCCTGTTCGCGCTGCTCCCGCGGGTCGATCCCCTCCGCGAGAACGTCGCGGCGTTTCGGGTCCACTACGACCGGTTCGTGGTCGTGTTCACCGCGTTCCTCGTCGCCGTCCACCTCGCCGTGCTCGCCGTCAACCTCGGCTACGCGGTCGACGTGACGACGCTCGCCGTGGCGGGCGGGGCGGCGCTGTTCTACTACCTCGGGACGCTGTTGCCCCACGTCGAGCCGAACTGGTTCGTCGGGATCCGGACGCCGTGGACGCTCAGCGACGACGCCGTCTGGGAGCGGACACACGCGCTCGGCGCCCGGCTGTTCACCCTCTCGGCCGTGATCGCGGCCGCCGGCCTCTTCTTCGGCGAGTACGCCGTGTACTTCCTCGTCGGCCCGGCGCTCGCGACCGCCGCGATCACCGTGGTCTACTCGTACGTCCTGTACGCGAGGGGGCCGGCCGAGGGGGACGACGGCGAGCGAGCCGACGGCGGGGACGGCGGCGAGCGAGCCGACGGCGACGCTGCGTCCCGAACCGCGAAGTAGAGCGTCGCTCGGGTGTCCGACCCGGAGCGTCCGGCGTTCGGGCGAGTACCGCCCCGGTGCCCGGCGTTTATATCCGCGGCCCCGAAGGGAGTGGTATGACCGAGGAGTCACGCGCTGACCGGCGGTCTCCCGTCGGCGAGCCGGTGGTCCGGTCCGACCCGGCCGTGACCGGCGACCGGGCCGCGGACGCGGTGGGGTTCGACCCGAACGACCCCGACAGCGTCGCCGAGGCCGCGGAGACGGTGGGCCGCTTCGCGGCCGGCGACGTCGGCGACGGCGACAACGTCTTGATGCTGCGCGGCGCCGCCGCCTGCGCGGCGCTCGTCCGCGGCGTCGGGTCGTACAAGGAGGCGGCCGAGCGGGCGGGCGAGGACGTCTCCGTCGCGTTCATTCGGAAGTGGGCGCGAGTCCACGACCTCCCGCAGGCGATCCGGCGACAGGTCGCCAACGGGCGGATCGCGCCGAGCGCCGCGAAACACGTCGCACGGCTCGGGGGACGGGACCGGTATCTGCTCGCGTGGGCGGCGATAGACGGCGACCTCACGGTGCGGGAGGTGCGCGGGATCGCGTCCGCCGTCAACGACGGAGCGGGCGTCGAGGCCGCCGTTCGCGAGGCGGGCGTCGAGCTCGGCCGGTTACAGGTCAAACTCCCGGCCGAGACGTACGTCGAACTGCGGCGCCGCGCCTCGATGGGGAACGTCGAGCCGAGTGCGATCGTCGCCGACGCGGTCGACGAGTACCTCTCGGACGACCAGTGACGGCGCTAAGCGGCGGCGAGACGACGGCCCTAGCTCGGACCGCGGTTCTAAACGTTTATCCGTCGGCTGGCCTTACGGCGATTCGTCTGGGCCGGTAGCTCAGTTAGGGAGAGCGTCCGGCTTTTAACCGGACGGTCGGGGGTTCGAATCCCTCCCGGCCCGTACACCGAACCGCCGAGCAACAGCGAGGCGGTGAGGGAACCGGCCGAGAGGGATTCGAAAAGACCGGTCGCGCGCAGCGAACGGAGTGAGCGAGCACGTCCGGGCGTGGTTCGAATCCCTCCCGGCCCGCTGTACCGCCGCGAGCACTACCGCGAGCGGCGGTGCTGTGCGAAGGAGGGTTCGAACCCTGCCAGAGGCAGCCCGCGCAGCAAAGCGAGCAGGAACCTCTGGCTTTAGTTCGAATCCCTCCCGGCCCGTACACCGAACCGCCGAGCAACAGCGAGGCGGTGAGGGAACCGGCCGAGAGGGATTCGAATCACTCACGCCGCCTCGCCGACCCACTCCAGCGCCGCCCGCCGACGGTCGAGGAGCGTTCCGAGGTGATCGGCCGCGACGGTCTCCAGCGTCCCGTCGACCGCTTCAACGAGCGTTCGAACGGGCGGAAGCGGCGTGTTCTCGTCGCTCGTGCCGTGCCACGCGCGGACCGGAACGTCCGACGGCTTCGGGTCGAGCGACGCGCCAGCGAACGCCCGGTTCTCGCGTTCGACCGCCCTCGCGCCGCGGTCGAGCGCCTCGTGGAAGTCGGCCGCCACCGCGTCGGCAACCGACTCGGAGACGGAGCGGTCGGTGTACTGCGAGACGACCGCGCTCGGCCCGGAAACCGACGCGACCGCCTTCGAGAGCCGGAACACCGCGCGCAGCGCGAACGGGACCGACGCGAGCGTCGCGAGGGCGTTCTCGGCCGGCGGGACGACGCTGCTCACCAGTCCGACCCGAGCGATTCGCTCGTCGTCCGCGGCGGCGAGCGCGAACGGCCCGCCCCCGGAGAAGCCGATGGCGCCGACCCGATCGACCGACTCCGCGTCGAGGAGTTCACCGAGGTCGGCCGACCAGTCCTCCCACGACCACGCGGCCGGCGGCGACGACGACTGGCCGTACCCCGGACGGTCGGGGACGAGGAGCCGAACGCCGGCGTCGGCCGCGGGCTCGGACAGCAGCGCCCCGAACAGCCGGGATCCCGGCGTACCGTGGTGAACGACGACCGGGAACCCGTCCGGGTCGCCGCCGGTCGCGTACGAGAGGGTTCGTCCGTCCGAGAGGGTACACGCGTCCGTCGAGCGTTCCGCTGTGGCGGGCGCCATGGTGGGACCTAGGCGGGGGTTCTCGGAGACGGTAAAAACGGATTGCGGTGTCGGGCGTCGCGCGGCGGACGCTAACGGTCGTCGAAAGGGGGAAGAGAGCGTGTGACGCGTCGGCACGTGCCGCTCGCGAGTGGCGCGGACCGCTTTCAGTAGCCGAGCTGCTCGCGCACGAGGACGACCGTCGTCCGGTCCTCCTCGGTCTCGCGCCGGTAGATCAGCTGCTTCGCGATCGACGACTCGACGCCGTACGCCTCCTGTGCGCGCTCGTTCTCCAGCGGGTACGCGACCGACTCAAGCCGGTCGAGGGCGTCGTCGAGCGTCGGGACGATCTTGTTGATCCCCGTGACGATGACGACGTTGCCCGCGGCGAACGGGTACGCGCCGATCCGGCTGCCGGAGAGGTCGGCGGCGACCAGCTCGCCCGTCCCCGCGACCGCGTTGATGCCGCCGAGGAAGTAGTCGGCGGTCTGGGACTCGCGTCGCGCGGTCTGTCGCTCCGCGTCGTCGTCGATGCCCCAGATCTGGTCCGGGAGGCTCTCCCACTCGTGGTCGCCCTCGCTCAGGAACTCGTCGAACCCGATCTCCTCGAGCGTCGTCGAGTGCCCGTTCATCACCGAGACCCCCGCGGGGATCTGGGACTTCACGGCCTCCAGCGCCTCGTCGGCGTCGTCGACGAGGACCACGTCGAAGCCGCGCTCCTCCAGGTTCGCGACGGTCTCCTCGACGGTCTCGTCGTCGGGGAGCTCATCTAGTTCCGCGTCGATCTCCGTCTCGTCTGCGTAGTCGGCCTTCTGCTGTGGCATGGTGAACGTGAGAACCTCGTCGGGAGATCGGAGGGCCGGGAGTCACTTAACCGCTCGCGGACACCGCCGTCCGGTGGTTACGCGGGTGTTACCCTCGTGTCGTCGCCGACGAATATGTGGCTCGATACCGATGAACGCGGCCGCTCGACGAGCGCGTCGCTCCGCGGTCGAGTCGTCGGTAAAAATCGCGTGTCGGCGAGGCCCGGAAGGGCACGCGACGGTCGGTCTGCGG
>NZ_NEWI01000195.1:0-1551 GCF_002135005.1 Halorubrum sp. SD612
TGCTGGCGACGTGGCGCCAGCAGGGACGCAATCCATACGAAGAGCTTCGTCGAGCCGTCAGTAACAATGAACTGATCTCACGGGCTCACGCTGTGCCGGCTGTCGAGACTCCGGGGTAAACACGTACTATATCAGTTTCGCGGAGTGATCAGCGTAACCTCTGAACATCTGGAAGGAATGTCTCGATCCAGTCACTGGCGAAGCTCAGCCGGTGACTTAGTCGGAGAAACGTCTCGGTGAGAAACTCACGAAAGTGATCTTTGTCCTCGAATATTTCCGGTGAGATTTCGCGCTTGAGATCTTTCCACAGCGGTTCGATTGCGTTCAGCGTCGGCGAGTACGGTGGGATGAAGACGAACTCGATGCCGAGTTCGTCGGCCCGCTGTTGGGTGAGATGTGCGTGATGCGAGCCGTAGTTGTCCGCTACGAGCAGAATCCGCCCGACCGGATTCTGCTCGCGGATCTCTTCGAGCGCCTCAACGATCGTCTCCTTGACGAGCCGCTTTTTGTACGTGATCACGCTCTGGCCAGTCAGCGCATAGAACCCGATCGACCGCCATGGAAACGTCACTAATGGCTTTTCGATGGTGACGGTGCGGTCGAACGACCACATTCGTTGAGAATTCTCGAATGGCTGTGGCCATGCCTCATCGAAAAAAGCCCAGTACGACTGGATCCACCTCCGGTTGCTCATCCTCGCCGAGCGCCGCTTCGAGGCGCTCGGCGAGAATCTCGTCTGCATCGTCAGGACTGCGTGGATCCATCGGACGAGGCTTCGCGTAGTTCATTCCGGCTTGGCGAAGCTTGCGGCTGAGGTGTGCTGGGTGGTAGGTGACGCCGTAGCGATCTTCGATGAGTGTATGAATTTGCCGTGGCGTCCATGGTTGGCCTTCTTCAAGGAGTTCACAGAGCTCCTCGAACTGTGCCGGGGAGAGCTTCGGCGGCCTGCCGCCGCCGAAGCCGGGACGGAGTCCGTCGACACCGCCATCATTCCATGCGCGAGCCCACCGACGTGTCGTAGCTCGAGAGATTCCGACGCGATCGCCTGCTTGCTCGCGTGTATCGCCCGCGTAGAGATTCTTCACGTAGCAGAGTCGTCGGACGAGACGGGTCTCGTCCGCCTTCTGAGCTTCGGCGATCGCCTGATCAAGTTCCATCTCCGTCAAATGTCTCACGAGAAGACCACGCTGACTGCCCTTCATTGCTGCCTAGAGGCTTCGAGAGGGCTCAACTCTTTCGCAGACTACTCCACGAAACTCGAAGCGTGCGCCGTCCGCCCCGTCGCCGCCGTCGATCGAGAGGTCCCAGCCGTGCGCGGCCGCTATCTCGCGCACGATGGCGAGGCCGAACCCCGTCCCGTCCGGAGTGCTCGAGCAGCCGTACTCCGTCGCCGCTTCCGGATCGACCTCGAAGCCGCGCCCGTCGTCCGCGACGTAGAACCCGTCCGTGCGCGAGCCGACGGACACCGTGAGTCCGACGCCCCCGTCCGCTTCGTCGTCCGTATCCGACCCCGCGCCAACTCTGTTGGTAAACACATTCTCGATTAGCGTC
>NZ_NEWI01000195.1:1561-4065 GCF_002135005.1 Halorubrum sp. SD612
ACGGACGCTATCTCGGCGACCGTCCGGCCCTGCCGCGCCAGCGCGAGGAGGTCGTCTATGAGCTGGCTCATTCGGTCGTGCGCGTCCTCGACCCGGTCGAGTTCGTTGAGGACGGCCGGGTCGTCGGTCAGCGATCCGGCCAGCTCGGTCCGGCCGACGGCGACGCTGAGCGGGTTCCGGAGGTCGTGAGAGACGAGCCCCGCGAACTTCTCCAGCCGGTCGATCTCCCGCTGGAGCGCGGCGTCGCGGTCGCGAAGCTGCGCCGTGCGCTCGGCGGCGTCGAGCGCGACGGTGACGTTCGCCGCGAGCACCCGCGCCAGCTGGACCGCCGTGTCGTCGAAGAAGTCCGGCTCGCGGGACCCGAACGGCATCACGCCGTGGTCGGCGAGGGGGACGGCGAGCAGGCTCCGCAGGTCCCCGTACCCGACGGCGGTGTCGACGGCGTCGAGGTCGTCGACGACGACGGCGTCGCCGCGGTCGAACGCGTCCCAGATCCGTCCGTCGCCGGGGCCGAACGCGGAACGCTCGCCGAACGCCGCCCTCGCCTCCTCGCTTATCGCCGTCGGGCGGAGGACGTTCGCGTCTGGGTCGAACAGCCGAACGCCGCTGGTCGGGAACTCCAGGATGTCGATCGCCGCGCGCGCCGCGAGCGCGGCGATCTCCTCGCGCTCCTCCCCGCGGACCATCTCCCGGGTCGTCTCGTGGAGGTTCCGCAGGGTCCGCTCGACTCGCTTCTGCTCGTCGATGTCGGCGTAGATACTGTACACGACCGTTTCGGACGGCTGTTCGACGGGAATCGCGTGGAGGATGAAATCCCGCAGCCCGTCGGTCGTGTGGCGCCGCACCTCGAGCCGGTGCGGTTCGCCGCTCTCGACGACCGCGTCCCCGTCGAGGCGGTCGGCACCCGCCGGGACGACCGTATCCCGGATCTCCGCGTACCCGTGTTCGGCCGCGGAGCAGCCGAACGTCGCTTCGAACGCCTCGTTGGTCGCGTCGACGGCGCGGCCGCCGTCGTCGCCCACGACCGTCCGCGCCGCCGGGAGCGGGAGTTCGTCGAACAGCGCCGCGAGCCTGTCGCGTTCCGTCCGGAGCGCGTTCTCCGTCTCGATCTGTTCTATCGCGTCGGCCGCGTGAGCCGCCAGCAGCTCGGCGAACTCGACGTCCCGCTGGTCGAACGCGGCGTAGCCGTCCGAGACGGCCTGTAGCACGCCGTGTGAGCCGATCGGGACGCTGATCGCCGATCGAATGTCGTCGGTGACCGGGTCCGCCACCTCCGACCCCTCCCGTCGGTCGGCCCGGGACACCGGCCGCCCCGGGGACGAGGGGTCCTCCAGTTCGTCCGGGTCCGCGGGGTCGACGCTGAGGTTGTCGACCACCATCGTCTCCTCCTCGGCGACCGTGGTCCCGACGACGCCCTCGCCGACCTCGAACGTCCGGACCTCGTCCCCGGTGACGCTCTCGGAGAGGACGGCCGGGACGACGCGGTCGCCGCGCCGCCGGGCGGTGACGCACCGGTCGAACTCCAGTATCTCCTCGGCCGCGTCGACCGTGCGGTCGAACACCGCCGCGACGTCGGTCACCGACGCCAGCTCCGTCGCGAACTCGTGGATCGCCGTGACCTTCGCGTTCACCTCGCCGAGGTCGCGCTCGACCTGACGGCGCTCCAGCGCGTTCGCGACGCTGTTCGCGAGCATCTCGTAGCGGTCCCGCCCCGCGCCCTTCTGGAGGTAGTCGGTGACCCCCGCCGAGATGGCCTCGCTCGCGATCTCCTCGCTCCCCTTGCCGGTGAACAGCACGAAGGGGAGGCCGGGGTCGGCCCTGCGGACCGATTCGAGCAGCTCGAGCCCGTCCGCACCCGGCATGTCGAAGTCGCTGACGACGCAGTCGACCCCTCCCCGGCGGACGACGTCCAACGCCTCGTCCGGCGACGTTCGGGTGATCGTCCCGATCCCGTCCACGAGCCGCTCCACGTGCGTGGCCGCGAGGTCGGCCGCACCCGGCTCGTCGTCGACGAACAGGACTCGGTCCGCGCCGTCGCCGGCCGGCCCCGACGCGTCCGCTGTGACCCCGCCGGCGTCGCCCGGCGGGTCGTCGGGGCCTGAATTCATGTGCGTGTGTTTCCCTACCGATAGTTTTAGCTTTCGCTCCGGTTACCGGAGTTGAAAACGGGGACGAGACCTCGCTTCGATCGCGACGGGCGAGGCGGGTCGACCGAGCGGGCTAGAGGAAGTCCTCGACGTGGTCGGCGACCTCCTCGGGGGTGTCGCCGACGGGGACGCCCGCGTCGTTGAGCGCGTCGATCTTCGACTGCGCCGTGCCCGTGCCGGAGCCGGAGACGATGGCGCCCGCGTGGCCCATGCGCTTGCCCGGCGGCGCCGTGCGCCCGGCGATGAAGCCGGCGACCGGCGTGTCCATGTGCTCGCCGATGAACTTCGCGGCCTGCTCCTCGTCCTCCCCGCCGATCTCGCCGCACATCACGACGGCGTCGGTGTCGGTGTCGGCCT
>NZ_NEWI01000196.1:0-4012 GCF_002135005.1 Halorubrum sp. SD612
GCCCCCAAGCGTCCGAAGGACGCGAGGAGCACGCGCGAGGGAGTCAGTCGCCCGAAGCGGAGCGAGGGCGACTGACAGGGCGAGAGCGAAGCTCTCGCTTGCAGCCGGACGTAGTCCGGCGACGAGGCTGGGGAGGCGTGAGGTGCTGTGCGGAGCGGTTCGGGGCGGGACTCAAAGGGGCAGTCACCGGCGGCTCCGCCGCCGGCTGTCACCGGACTACGTCCGGTTTCAAGCGAGAGCTTTGCTCTCGCCCTGTCACCGGGCGAAGCCCGGTTGCCCGAGGGACCGTGTCCCTCGCTGCCCGTGGCGCGTAGCGCCACGCTGCCGTGAGGCGGGCGCAGGCGTTCACGAGAGCTTCGCTCTCGTGAGCCGATCAGAACGCGGAGCGTTCTGATGACGACGTAAGCACCGCAGGAACGAACGGAGTGAGTGACGAGGAGCGTGGTTCGAGACGCCACAGGCGTCTCGTCATCGCCAGAAATCCCCGATTTCTGGCTAGCGGCCAGACTCCGGCGGAGTCTGGCAACATCACGAAAGGCGCTTCGCGCCTTTCGAACGACAGCGAGCGTGCGCCCGCCTCCCGGCTGGGGCTTTGGCGGTGGTCACTGTCGATCCGTCGTCAACCATTTATAAGCGAGCGGCTGGGGCTTTGGAGGCGTTCGGCACCGATCTGCCGTCAACCATTTATAAACGAGCGGCTAGGGCTTCGGCGGTGCTCACCGCGATAGCAACCCATCGCGATCTGTCTACGGTCACCAACTCCGCTCGCCCGGTGACGCTATCCATTTCCGCGTCGCGACCGAAGCGGCGGTGATGACCGACGACACCGGCGACGACGCCGGCGACGATTCCAGCGAGGACGACGCTGAAGACCTCTCCTTAGATCGCTTCCACGAGGCGCTCGAGGCCGAGGAGCGACCGGTCGCAACGGCGAGCGAGGTCGCCCGCCGACTGGGGACCACGCAGGCCGCGGCCCGCGACGCGCTCGCCGCGCTCGTCGACCGCGGCGACGTGGACCGACTCGACGTCGAGGCCGACCCCGTCGTATTCTACCCCCGCGACTGGGGCGCGTTGGCGAGCCGCGAGCGCGTCGTGACCTTCCCGAAGCGCCGCGAGATCGTCGTCGACCGCCCCACGCAGTACACCCGCGCGCGGCTCTCGCAGTTCGCGAACCTCGTCGACACCACCGGCACCGAGCCCGGAACCCGCGGGTATCTCTATCGGATCCGCCAGGAGGACGTGTGGGCAGCACCGTTCGACGACGCCGACGCGCTCGTGGGCGCGCTCCGGTCGGTGCTGCCGCGGCGGTACGAACACCTCGAAGCGTGGGTGCGCGACCAGTGGCGTCGGGCGCACCGCTTCCGGCTGTACACCCACGCGGACGGGTACGTCGTCTTCGAGGCCGCCTCCGAGAACCTGATGGGGAACGTCGCCGACCAGCACCTCGACGACGACCACCTCCGCGCGCCAATCTCGGACACCGAGGCGTGGGTGAACGAGGCGGCGGTCGCCGCGGTCAAGCGCACGCTCTACGACGCCGGCTACCCGGTCGAGGACGACCGCGACCTCGAGACCGGCGACCCGGTCGAGATCGACCTCGCGACCGACCTCCGCGATTACCAGGAGACGTGGGTCGAGACGTTCCTCGACCGCAAGTCCGGCGTGTACGTCGGGCCGCCGGGCTCCGGCAAGACCGTCGCCGGGATCGCGACGATCGCCGCGGTCGGCGGCGAAACGCTGATTTTGGTCCCCTCACGCGAGCTCGCCGACCAGTGGCGCGAGGAGCTGCTGGAGCACTCCACGGTCGACCCCGCCGACATCGGACTCTACCACGGGGGGACCAAGGAGATCCGCCCCGTCACGATCGCGACCTACCAGATCGCCGGGATGGACCGCCACCGGAGCCTCTTCGACTCCCGCGAATGGGGGCTGATCTGCTTCGACGAATGCCATCACGTCACCGCCCCGGTGTACTCGCGGACCGCCGAGCTCCAGAGCAAACACCGGCTCGGACTCTCGGCGACGCCCGTCAGCGAGACTGGCAGCGAGGAAGAGATCTACACCCTCATCGGCCAGCCCATCGGGGCGGACTGGGACGCGCTGTTCGAGGCCGGCTTCGTTCAGGAGCCCGAGGTCGAGATCCGCTACGTCCCGTGGCGCGACGAGACGGCGCGCAACGAGTACGCCGCCGCGGACGGCCGGGACCGCAGACGGCTCGCGGCCGAGAACCCCGCGAAGGTCGAGGAGATCCGGTACCTGCTCGCGGCCCACCGCGACAAGAAGACGCTCGTCTTCGTCGAGTACCTCGACCAGGGCGCCGCGATCGCCGACGCGCTCGGCGTCCCCTTCATCAGCGGCGAGACGCCGCACCACGAGCGCGCGGAGCTGTTCCGCCGGTTCCGGGCGGACGGCGAAGCGGAGGGTTCGGGCGGCGGGGCGGCCGACGACGATCTCGACGTCCTCGTCGTCTCGCGGGTGGGCGACGAGGGGATCGACCTCCCGAACGCCGAACTCGCCGTCGTCGCGAGCGGGCTCGGCGGCTCTCGACGACAGGGCTCACAGCGGGCGGGACGGACGATGCGGCCGACCGGCTCCGCGTTGGTCTACGTCCTCGCGACGCGCGGGTCGAGCGAGGAGGAGTTCGCCCAGCGACAGATGCGGCACCTCGGGCGGAAGGGCGTCCGCGTCCGCGAGACGAACGTCGCGGAGTAGTCCGCGGCCCGACGCCGCCGGACCGGACGCGTGCCGAATCGCGCCGCTCGCTCAGAGCGCGTCAGCTAAGCGCTCGGCCGCCCCCTCGATCTCCCCCTCGTTCTCGACGAACCGGACGGGCGCGTTCTGGTCGCGCGCGTACTGGAGCGCCGCGGACCGGTTGAGGTCCTGCTCGAAGTCGATCTGGCGTTCGGTGACCCCGTCGAGGTCGCGGTCGCTCGCCCGCCTGCGTTCGAGGATCGTCGCCGGTTCCGCCTCCACGAGGACGAACGCGTCAGGCGAGACGTCTTCGAGCACTTCGACTGGAAGCCCTTGGACGTAGCCGGTCAGCGTCTCGACCGCGAGGTGCGTCGAGAGGATCACGTTCGTCGTCTCCGCTTCCTCGGCGACGAACTCGCCTGCGCGGCGCTGGAGCCGCCGCGTCTCGGGCTGTGAGAGCGTGCCGAGCTTGGCCCGCTCGGTCGCGAGCCCCATCGCCGCCGCCTGTTCGAGCATCACGTCGCCGAAGTTGATCAGCTTGTACCCATCTCCGAGTCCGCGCCTGACCGCCTGACAGACGCTGGAAAGGCCGACGCCGTTGACTCCCGACACGATCGTGACTGACATCAGAAGCTCACCTCGTTCTCCTCGTCGCCCGGCATCCCGCCGCGGTCGTCGTAGTACCGGCGGCCGATGAACTGCGCGCCGACGAGCATCATCAGCGTGTCGTAGAGGTCGTCGGCCGAGTCGAACGTCTCGACCTCCGACCGGTCGATGACCGCCCGGATCGTCGTGGACTCTCCGTCGGGCGGCGACAACTCCGTGTCACCGACCGTCTCCAGCACCTCGCTTCGGGGCGCCGGAAACTGTAGTTTCCTCGCGAACAGGTCACGAGTCTCTGGTAAGCGCATACATGACACATGACAGCACACGCTAGCATAAGTGTACATGTCAGTGCCCCGCGACCGAAGTCGCGGGTTACCCCCTCGTTCCGTTGTGACGCGGAGTGTCGCCGCCCCTCCGATGCGTTCCCCTCCCCGCCGCGTCGCGTCCCGCGCTCGCCCGCGGGCCCGGCGGCGGACGAAGCTTTCAACATACGCTCCGCCGACTTCGCGACATGGACGCTGACGAGCCCTCGCCCGCCGCCGATAGGCACGACGACCCACCGACCGTCGCCGAGGCGGTCGTCGACGCGATGCTCGACCGCGGCGTCGACACCGTCTTCGGGATCCCCGGCAAGCAGACCCTCCCGCTGAACCGGGCGCTCGCCGATCGCGACGCGCGGTTCGTCGTCGCCCGCCACGAGACCGCCGTCCCGCAC
>NZ_NEWI01000197.1:0-4012 GCF_002135005.1 Halorubrum sp. SD612
GGCGGGGCGGGCGTCGTCCGGGCCCGGGGTGAGCCGACAGAGGCGGCGGAGACGGTGCCCGGGCGTCGCGACGCCCGGGCCGAGCGGGGGGGCGACGACGCGGTCCGGGGATTCGAGCGCGGCGCACAGCGCCAGCTCGAACCTGTACTCCATACCGCGGGCAGGGACGCCGCGGTATAAAACGCGTCGCCCGGGGCCGGCGACGGGCCCGGCGCTCCGTCGCCGCCCGCGTGCTAGCGGGTCGAAACCGGTATTCCCCGCGGGACCGTACGGCGACCATGCGCCGGGTCACCCGGAACCTCCTCGTCGCCATCGCCCTGGTCGTCGTCGCGCTGCTCGCGCTCGGCGCGCTCCCGAGCTACCTCGGGAGCGGCGACCCCTACTACCTCACCGTCGAGCCGATCGAGACGAACGGCACCGCGGCCGACGTGAACAACGTCTCCGACAGGCGGTACCCGTACCTGATCGGCGCGATAGAGAGCGACGACGGGCGGTCGGCGGGGTATCAGACCGGCCCGTACGGGATGAAGGAGTGGTTCACGCACACCCCGTTCGACGAGGTCGACGCGCTCACCCAGCAGGTGCCGAACGCCTCGACAGAGGCCGGCGTGCGGGTGCGTCGCGACGGGCAGGCGTTCCACGCGGAGGTGGTCCGCCCGTGACCGACGAGCAATCGGACCCCGACCCGTCGGGGGGCGACCTCCGTGACCTCCCCGCGTTCTCGGACGGCCGCAGCCACTCGCTGCCGGGCGAGCCGGAGTGGCCGGTGCGGGAGGTCGTCGTCGAGTACGACGAGGGGTGGTTCGTCGGCGGCTACGACCGCGTCGAACAGCCCGACGGGACGGAGAAGAAGTACTACTGGGCGGAGCTGTCGCCGGCGACGGTGATCGTCGCGGTCGCGGACGGGCGGGTCCTGTTCGTCGAGCAGTACCGCCCCACCGTGCGGAACACGCAGCTGGAGCTTCCGGCCGGCATCGTCGAGTCCGGCGAGTCCTACACCGAGGCCGGGGCGCGCGAGCTCGCCGAGGAGACCGGCTTCGAGCCGTCGTCGACGTCGCTGCTCCAGGAGGTGTGGTGTTCGACCGGCGTGTTGCGACACAAGCGCGGCTACGTGTTCGCCGAGGGGTTAGAGCCGGTCGACGTCGACCACGACAGCAACGAGTTCCTCTCCCCGCGGTCCGTCCCGGTCGGTGAGGCGCTTGAAATCGCCCGCGATCCGCCGACGAACGACGCGACGCTGGAAGGGCTCCTGCTCGCCGAGCGCGAGGGCCTGCTCTAGGCGCCCGCGGTCACGGCCGTTCCCCTCTCCCGTCGAATCCGACGCGGACCGGCGCGAATCGACGCAGAACCCGACGCGCGTCCAGTTCCCGGCGCCGACGAGGAGGTATTAGTCGCCTCGGCCCCTGTACTCGGCTATGAGCCAGACCTCGGAGCAGTCGGTGTTGCTGTCGGACGACCCTCCGCTCGACCTCCGCCTCTCGGACGAGGAACTGGAGGCGACCCGCGAGCGCGTCGTCTCGTTCATCCGCGACGTGGTCGACGACGCGGGCGCGGAGGGCGCGGTCCTCGGCCTGTCGGGCGGTATCGACTCGACGCTCACCGCGCACCTCGCGGTCGAGGCGCTCGGTGAGAAGGGCCTCCACGGGCTCACGATGCCCTCGGCGGTGAACGACGCCGACGTGATGAGCGACGCCGAGCGCGTCGCTCACGACCTCGGGATCGAGTACGACGTGGTCGAGATCCAGCCGATCGCGGAGGCGTTCTTCGACGCCGTCCCGGAGGCGGCCGACGACCGCACCGCCGCGGGCAACGTCTACGTCCGAACTCGCGCCGTGTTGAACTACTTCGTCGCCAACGCGGAGAACCGGGTCGTCCTCGGCACCGGGAACCGCGCCGAGGCGATGACCGGCTACTACACGAAGTACGGCGATCAGGCGGTCGACTGCAACCCCATCGGGAACCTCTACAAACAGCAGGTGCGCCAGCTGGCCGCGCACGTCGGCGTCGACCGCGATCTGGTGATGCAGGAGCCGACCGCGGGGATGTGGGAGGGCCAGACCGACGCCGAGGAGATGGGGCTCGACTACGACACCGTCGACGCCATCCTCGCGGTCCACGTCGACGGCGGGCTCTCGCGGGCGGCGACGGTCCGCGAACTCGACGTCCCGGCAGAAGCCGTCGACCGCGTGGTCGACCTCTACGAGCGCAGCGCCCACAAGCGGGCGATGCCGCCCGCGCCCGATCGCGACTTATAAGTAATCGACTGCGTCTCGACGAATACTTATAAAGAGGACTGCGGTGGCGCGTGCCTGCGAGGCCGCCCCGCGGCCGAGCCGCGAGGCTGGGGAGGTGTGAGGTGCGGTCGCTGTGTGGTGCGGGGCGGGACTCAAAGGGGCAGTCACCGGCGGCTCCGCCGCCGGCTGTCACCGTAGGGAGCGAACGGAGTGAGCGACTGAGGAGCACAGCGAGCCACGCGAGCCGTCGCGGCTGGGGCTTTGGACGTGTTTACCCTCGATCCGTTATCAGCCATTTATCGGTGAGCGGCCGGGGGCTTTGGAGGAGTTCGTCGCAGAGTCTTCGACTACTTATAAATATCCGACAACAACACCGCTCGATCACAAACGGAATTTCCGAGACGTGGTGATTCTCAGAACTCCCGCAGTTCCTCCAGGACTTCGTACGCGGAGCCGTCGTCGATGGCTTCGCGGGCCGCGTCGAGGCCCTCCTCGATCGAGTCCGCGTCCTCGCCCGCGTAGATCCGGAGCGCGGCGTTGACCGCGACCGCGTCCGCGAAGGCGCCGTCGCGCTCGCCGGCCAACACCGCCTCGGTGATCTCGGCCGACTCAGCCGCCACGTCGTCGACCGCGAGGTCCTCCTCTTCGAGGTCCATCCCGTACTCCGCGGTCTCGATCTCGAAGTCGTCGAACGAGGCGCCCTCGCTGCCGGCCTCCTCGCCGTCGCCCGCGTCCCACTCCGCGACCTTCGTGTAGCCGGGGCGCACGTCGTCGTACCCCTCCATGCCCTGGAACATCAGGACGCGGTCGAGGTCGTGGAACTCGCTTTCGACGAACGTGTCGACCACCTTCTTCGCGAACGCGAGGTGGTAGAAGGAGCCGAGGTGCGTCGAGGCGCCCGCGGGGTTCGCCAGCGTCTCGACCGTGTTGACGAACGACCGGACGCCCATCTGGTCGCGGCGGTCGAACAGGTCGTCGATGGCGGGGTTAAAGGCGGGCTGGTAGTAGAAGCCGAAGCCGGTCTCGTCGACCATGTCGGCGGAGTCGGCGGGCGTCAGCTCGGTGTGGACGCCCAGCTCGTCTAAGACGTGCTTGTACGCGTCCTGCTTCTGCGTCGGGACGCGGTCACCGGAGTGGACCACGACCGGCGTGCCCGCCGCGGCCGCGACCGCTCCGGCCGCGACGCCTAAGATCGCGGTCCGGCCCTTCCCGTCGTAGTTGGCGCCGCAGTCGACGGGGTCGACGTCCGGTTCGGCGTACTCGACGCGCTCGCACATCACGTCGACGTACGCGCCGAGCTCCTCGGGCGTGTTCCGCTTCCAGCGGTTGGAGAGCCAGAACGCCCCGAGCGTCGTCGGGTCCGGCTCGCCAGCGAGGATGCGCTCGAACGCCTCGGTCGCCTGCGCGCGCGTGAGGTCGTCGGCCGACTTGTGGCCGGAGCCGCAGACCTCGGTCATCAGCCGCTTGAGGGGCCAGTCGCCGAACTCCTGGGTCGCCTGAGCCATACGCTCCGTTCGGGTTCTCCGACGAAAAGTCCCCCGTTCGACTCCCGGGCGCCGGGAACGCGTCGGGCCGACGATCGCTCCCGCTACGCGAGACCGCGGTGTCGCGCGCGAGCGGCGAGCCGGGACGACGAGGCCCTCCTCGCCGGATCCGTGGTATCTGTTCGCACACTAAAAAAGAACACTCGTCCACTTGAACGCTATTAAATCATTCATTCATCTGTTTATTCCTCTCTAGTATTCTGTATCAGGTCTAGAACAGCGTCAGAGTTATAT
>NZ_NEWI01000198.1:0-4008 GCF_002135005.1 Halorubrum sp. SD612
CCGAGCACGTCCTGTTTCTCCCGGCGCTGCTGCATCGAGCGCCGCTTACTGAGGAACGACTTCAGTTCGCGGGCGGCCTCCCGGACCGCGAGCTCGATCTCGTCTTCGATCTCGGGGACGTTCGCGAGCGCGTCCTTCGACTCGCTCGTGAACGGGACGTTCGTGGAGGCGACGTGGATGCTGATGACGGCCGGCCCGTTCGGCATCCCCGACCCCCCGGGCTGGTCTAACCCGTAGTTGCGCCATCCGATCTGTTTTATCACGTCCGTCGTCGCGCAGGCGCCCCGCTGGTAGACGAGCGGGACGCGGTTGGCGAACCGGAGCAGCTCGACCGACCCCTCGGCGGGAATCTCGCCGCCGTACGCGATCCCGGCCTCGACGATGAACGGGTCGCCGCCGTGGACCTCGGCGTCGCGGGTCGCCGCCGCGTAGAAGTCGGCGTCGTACTCCTTCCGTAGCCCGGCCTCGACCAGCTCCGCCGTGATCGGCGCGAGACACCCGGTCGGCGGCGCGAGGATGTCCGTCGTCCGCATCGCCTCTAGGAGGTCGGCCGCGGCGTCGCGGTCGCCCGCGATCGACTTCACCTTCGGCGGGTCGTCTGGCACGGTCCGCGCCCGCGACCAGAACGCCTCGACGACGTTCTCGCGCGCGGTCTCGCCGAAGGTCGCGTCGTGCTGCTCGGCGACGAACGACGCCGCGTCCGCGACGAGGCGTTCGAGGTCGTCGCGGGTGGTCCGGAACGCGTCGCCGTCGAGGTTCTCGAACCGGCGCGCGAGCGCCTCGGCCATCGCCTGAACCGCGGCGTCGTCCTTCCGCGTCGACGTGGCCTCGTCGACCAGCGCGTACACGTCGGGGACGAGCGGGGACTCCTCGGGGTCGTCGGCCCCGCCGTCGCCGCTCGACGCCGCGGCCTCCTCGTCCGCGCCGCCACGGCCGGTGACCGCCCGCCACCCGGCGTCGACCGCGTTCTCGCGGACGGTCCCGCCGAACGTCTTTCCGGTGTCGTCCTCGACCGTCTCCGCGACGTTGTCGACGATGTCGGCGAGCTCGGACCGGGTGATCCGGTCGTTGTTCCCGACCGTCTCGGCGACGCCCGCTGCGAAGGCGGTCGTCGCTTCCGCGCCCTTGTTGGCGACGGCCTCGGAGACCGCGCTCGCGATATCGCGGTCGTCGTGCGCTCGGGGCGGCGACCACGACAGCTCGCGGCCGTAGTACACGTCCCGGAAGTTGTCGATCACGCTGTCGGCGGTCTTCTTGCCGACCCGTGTGAACTCCTCTTGGAGGAACCCGGAGACCGAGTACGACTCGGTCGCCTCCAGCATCTTGATCAGCGTGCCGAGCTCGACGCCGTGGGGGTGCGGACGGATCTCCTCCGTCTCCGCCGGCAGCTCGTCGGTGGCGCGCTCGAACTTCATCGGCTCGTCGAGCCCCGGCTCGCGCAGTTCGAGCCGTGCGTGGGGGTTGACGACCGCGGTGTGTTTCACGTAGTCGTGGAGCTGCTGGCGGGCGCGCATGTTCGCCTCCATCTCCAGCTCGATCCGGGTCCCGTGGGGGCGGTCCCACGTCGTCTCCTCGTCGGCCTGGATCTCCGGCTCGTTCGTGTCCGTATCGATGATGAGCTCGAAGTACTGCGCCCGCGACTGGCCCTTCGGCCGCGAAGTGATCTTCGCCGGCTGGCCCGAGGTCAGCTGCGAGTACAGGACGGCCGCCGAGATCCCGATCCCCTGCTGCCCGCGGGACTGCTCGCGGGCGTGGAACCGGCTGCCGTACAGGAGCTTTCCGAACACCTTCGGAAGCTGTTCTTTCGTGATCCCAGGCCCGTTGTCCTCGATGACGAGCCGGTAGTAGTCGCCCACCTCCTCGATCTCGATGTAGATGTCGGGGAGGACGCCGGCCTCCTCGGTCGCGTCGAGGGCGTTGTCGACCGCCTCCTTGACAGCGGTGACGAGCCCCCGGGCGCCCGAGTCGAACCCGAGCATGTGTTTGTTCTTCTCGAAGAACTCGGCGATGGAGATCTCGCGCTGGCCCTCGGCCAGCTCCTCCGCGATCCCCTCCTCGTCGCCGATCGTCGACTGGAAGGACGTCATTCGGTACTCACTCCTTTCCCCGAGGCACCTAAAAACGCACCGGCGGCGCGGTGAAAGTGTATCCCCGCGGAAGAAGCCGTCTCCGACGGATGCGTGTGCCGCTCTCACGTGACAGTTCTCGGGACGCGTCTGAAATCGCTATCCCGTCGTACCGTCGGCCGGCCGGTCGTTACATTGAAATAATTTAAATTTATTGATTGATGTGGCACGGTGATGTGTCACAGACCAGCATTCGTGCCGGGAGGGAGCACCGAAATGACAGACGACGCGAGTGGCGAGGCGAACCGAGCGCGAACCACGACCCGACCGCCGGAGCCGGACCGACGGGCGGTACTCCGAGGCGCGGCCGCGACCGGCGCCGCCCTCGTCTGGGGCACGTCGACCGCCGTCGGCGAACCGAGAAGTGGGAACGGCGCCGGCGTCCGCGCCGCGGGCGGGTTCCCACCGAAGGGGATTACGACCTACGGCCGGAGCGTCGACCTCGGAAACGGCTCGGTCAGGACGTTCACCACCGAGACCCCGTCGGGCGAGCCGAAGTACCACGGCGTGGAGTTCGACCGGACGGCGCTGGAGGGCCTCCCGAACGCCGGCGAGCTCGAAGCGGCCGACCACCGGGCCGAGACCGACAAGTACCGCGCGGGCGGGCAGGCGACGCAGGTCCACTTCAAGTAGTCGCTCCAGTTCTTCGTCCCGTTCCCAGCCGCGGAGCGGACACCGTTCACGTTCCTCGGGCTCAACTGGAATCCGGGCGGCCACTTCGGCGGGGCGGGCGCGTGGCTCAAGCCGCACTTCGATATTCACTTCCACATGCTCGATCCGGCGACCGTCGACGCCGTCGACGGACCTCGACTCCCGCCGTACGACACCGGGAACGGGGAGTACGCGCCCGGCAGTCCGCAGCCGGATCCCGACGGCGAGGTGACGGAGACGCGGTTCGATTACGACCAGCTCCCCGAGGGGTACGCGCGGTCGCCCGAGCCGGTCGCCGACCAGCGGTACATCACCGACATGGGCGAACACACGGCTCCCGCGGACGCGCCGGAACTCCCGGACGGCCCGGGCGAGCCGGGGGACCCGGACGCGTTCTCGAACACGCTCATCCAAGGGTTCATCGCGCCCGACGAGAGCGAGCCGCCGCGGCTGGCGTTCGTCGAGCCGATGCTCACGCGGGACTTCCTCAGGGGCTTCGAGGGGCGGGAGACGTACGCGGTCCCGCAGCCGGACACGTACCCGCACGCCCGACGGCACCCGACCGAGTACGCCGTCCGCGACGTTCCGTCCGCGGACGCGGTGGCCGTCGTGTTGCGCGGGTTCGAGGAGACCTGACCTCGGAGCGTCGCCGCCCCGTCCCGGGGACGCTCTCGGGCGGCGGTTCGGCCGCCGACAGGTTTCTCCCCGTGACGCCCCTTCCTCCGTCCATGTCAGGATGGACGGCCGACGAGATGCCGCGGTCGGACGGGAAGACGGTGGTCGTCACCGGGGCGAACAGCGGACTCGGGTTCGAGGGGACCCGGGAGTTCGCCGCGAGGGGCGCGACCGTCGTGATGGCGTGTCGGAGCGTCGAGCGCGCCGAGGCGGCGGCCGACGAGGTCCGGGCGGACGCCGGGGGCGGCCTCGACGGCGACCTCGACGTCCGCGAGTGCGACCTCGCGTCGCTCGACTCGGTGGAGGCGTTCGTCGAGGGCCTGCGGGACGACTACGACGCCGTCGACGTGCTCTGTAACAACGCCGGCGTGATGGCGATTCCGCGTAGCGAGACCGAGGACGGCTTCGAGACGCAGTTCGGCGTCAACCACCTCGGCCACTTCGCGCTCACCGGACGGCTGTTCGACCTCCTCGACGCCGCCGAGGGGATCGGCGGTGACGCCCGCGTCGTCACCCAGTCGTCGGGGGCCCACGAGCAGGGCGAGATGGACTTCTC
>NZ_NEWI01000199.1:0-3974 GCF_002135005.1 Halorubrum sp. SD612
TGAAAAACGAAAGGGGTGAAAGAGAAACGCCCTAGCGCTCAGGCTTCGAGAACGATCTCGATGCTGACGTCGTTCGGCACTTGGACGCGCATGAGCTGGCGGAGCGCGCGTTCGTCGGCGTCGATGTCGATGAGCCGCTTGTGGACGCGCATCTCCCAGTGCTCCCACGTCGCCGTCCCCTCACCGTCCGGGGACTTGCGCGACGGGATCTCGAGCGTCTTCGTCGGCAGCGGGATCGGGCCCGACAGGGCGACTCCCGTCGAGTCCGCGATCTCGCGGACGTCGTCGCAGATGTCGTCGAGGTCCTCGGGGCTCGTGCCGGCGAGGCGGACGCGTGCCTGCTGCATCGATTATCGCTCGTTGACGTCCAGCACCTTGCCGGCCGCGATGGTCTGACCCATGTCGCGGATGGCGAAGCTGCCGAGTTCCGGAATCTCGCCGGACGGCTCGATGCTGAGCGGCTTCTGGGGACGCACGGTGACGACCGCCGCGTCGCCGGACTTGATGAAGTCCGGGTTCTCCTCGGCGACCTCACCGGACGAGGGGTCGATCTTCTGATCGATGGACTCGATCGTACAGGCGACCTGCGCCGTGTGGGCGTGGAAGACCGGGGTGTAGCCGGCCGTGATGACCGACGGGTGCTGCATGACGACGACCTGGGCCTGGAACGTCTCGGCGACGCTCGGCGGGTCGTCGGCCGGGCCACAGACGTCGCCGCGGCGGATGTCGTCCTTGCCGATGCCGCGGACGTTGAATCCGACGTTGTCGCCGGGCTCGGCCTTGGGCACCTCTTCGTGGTGCATCTCGACCGTCTTCACCTCGCCGCCCACGTCGGACGGCTGGAAGGAGACGTTGTCGCCGGTGTTGAGGATCCCGGTCTCGACGCGTCCCACGGGGACGGTCCCGATACCGGAGATGGTGTACACGTCCTGGATCGGCAGGCGGAGCGGCGCGTCCGTCGGCGGCTCGGCCTCCGGCAGGTCGTTGAGCGACTCCAGCAGGGTGGGGCCGTCGTACCACGAGGTGTTCTCGGACGCTTCGGCGACGTTGTCGCCCTCGAAGGCCGAGATCGGCACGAACGTGGTGTCGTCGGTCGCGAAGCGGACCTGGTTGAGCAGGTCCTCGACCTCGCTGATGACCTCCTTGTAGGAGTCCTCGCTGTAGTCGACGAGGTCCATCTTGTTGACGCCGATGATGAGCTCGTTGATCCCGAGCGTGCGGGCCAGGAACACGTGCTCGCGGGTCTGGGGCGCGACGCCGTCGTCGGCCGCGACGACGAGCACCGCGTTGTCGGCCTGCGAGGCACCCGTGATCATGTTCTTCACGAAGTCACGGTGGCCCGGACAGTCGACGATGGTGAAGTAGTACTCGTCGGTGTCGAACTCCTGGTGGGCGATGTCGATCGTGACGCCGCGCTCGCGCTCCTCGGCGAGGTTGTCCATCACGTAGGCGAACTCGAAGCCGCCCTTGCCCTTCTCTTCGGCTTCCTCGCGGTGCTGCTCGATTACGTGCTCGGGGACGCTCCCCGTCTCGAAGAGGAGGCGACCCACGAGCGTACTCTTGCCGTGGTCGACGTGGCCGATAATGGCCAGGTTCTGGTGCGGTTTGTCACTCATGGGGTAATCACGCGCTAAGGCGCTCTGTGAGTAAGTTTCGGTTGATTCCACTAAAACGGTTTCGATACGGCCCACAGAGTATCGTGCCGCCGTCTTGCGATTCTCGACAACCCGGGGCACGCCACACGGCCGCACGGAGACCGTCGGTGGGCGAGTCGGGCGTCGGCTACTCCAGCCGGCCCACGTCGCCGAGGACCGCGCTCGCGGTCTCGGGGCCGCCCGCGCCGCGGCCGGAGATGTTGAGCCGGCCGGCGTGGGAGGTCTCGATCTGGACGATGTTCTGCGTCCCCGAGACCGCGAGCGTGCCGTTCTCGGGGACGAGCCGCGGCGCGACGCGGACGGTCTCGCCCGTCGCCTCGCCGATCAGCCGGACCGTCCGCCCGTCCTCGGCCGCGAGGCGGAGCGCGGAGCCGGGCACGTCGCGGATCCCCGAGACGTCGGCGTCTTCGAGCGTGAACTCCCGGGCGTCGGCGGGGTCGTCGACCGCGCCGAACGAGAGCACGTTCGCGAGGATGACGCACTTCAGCGCCGCGTCGGTGCCGTCCACGTCGAAGGAGGGGTCCGCCTCCGCGACGCCGAGGTCCTGCGCCTCCGCGAGCACGTGGTCGTAGTCCAGCCCCTCGGCGGCCATCCGCGTCAGGATGAAGTTCGCCGTCCCGTTGAGCACGCCCCGGACCGCCGTGACGTGGCCGGGCTCGATGTCCTCGACCGTCGACACTGCGGGGATCGCGCCACCCACGGTCGCCTCGAACCGGATCTCGCCGTCGCTGTCGCCGACGGCCGCCCGTAGGTCGCCGTACCGCTCCGCGACGGGGCCCTTGTTCGCGAGGACCGCGTGGCGGTCGCGCTCTAAGGCGGTCGTCACGTGCGAGAAGCCCGGCTCGGCGTCGCCGAGCGTCGTCGGCGTCGCCTCCACGAGGACGTCGTAGTCGGCCGCCAGCGCGTCTGCCGGGTCGTCGTCGCCGACGATCCCCCGTTCCGCCTGCCGCGCCACGACCGCGTCGGGGTCGACGCCGACGGCCTCTCCGCCGGAACCGCCCGTCCCGTCCGCGACGACCGCGGTCGACGAGTCGGCGACCGCGACGACCTCGTGGCCGTGTTCGCCCGCCAGCTCGACGACGGAGCGCCCGACGGCGCCCGCACCGATCACGGCAAGTCTCACGCCTCCACCCCCGTGAGTGGCTCAACGACGCGAAGGTCCTTCTCCGCGGCGAGGTCGCGGACCGCGGCGAGCGCCGCGTCCGTCTCGCCGGCCCGGGCTTCGAGCCGGAGCCGCGCGCTCGACACCTCCTCGGTGCCCTGCGGGGCCGCGAGCGACACGTCGGCGACCGACGCCGACTCGCAGGCCTCAATGCTCGAGAGCGTGTCGGAGAGGTCGGTGTCGATGAGGTGGCCGAAGAGGAGCAGCGTCACCTCCTCGGCGTACCGCTCCGTGCCGGCCTGCATCACGTTCACGCCCTCGCTACGGAGCGCGTCGACAATCTCCTCGAACCGGTCCGGCGTCGCCTCGAAGTCGACCTCGACCGGGATCCGGCCGCGGGGCGTCTTGTTCCCGCGCTCGTGGTAGATCGACAGGAGGTTCCCGCCGTTGTCGGCGATCGGGTGGAGCGCGGCGAGCAGCTGCCCGGGCTCGTCGACCAGCTCCAGCCGGACCGTGTGCGTCGAGACCGCCGTCGAGGCGTGGCCGCCGTCGGGCGACGCTCCCGAGTCGGGCTCGTCGACGCCCGCCTCCGCGTCGAGCGCGGCCTCCGGCGCCCCGTCACGACGGTCGCTCACTGCGCCACCTCCGGCGCCGCGCCGCGCCCGGCTTCATCGCGGCCGGTCGAGTCCGGATCGCTCGTCCGCGGACGCGCTCCTGTCCCCGACGTGGAGCGGTCGCTCGGTGGCTCCGTCGCGGTGCGCCGGGGGGGAGTCGTGCCCGTCTGCATACCCGAACGGAGTCGGACGATCCGGTATAAGCCTTCGGCGCTGGCAGGCGTTGCCTCGCTTCCGTGCTGTCAACGCGGCGCACGGTTCGGGGAGGTCTGCCGCGATCGACGGCGTCGGGGCTCTCAGGCGGAAGACGCGAGAGAGAAGTTGACCGCAGAGACCGCGGACCGCGTCGTCGACTTAGAAGTAGTCGATCGACTGCGGCAGTTCGAGCTTCATCCCCTTGCGCTCGCGGATCTCCATGATCTTCTCGCGCTGGAGATTATCGACGAGGACGCGGAAGCCCGCGTTCTCGGTGTTCCACGAGGCGCGGCCCTCGGTGGCCGAGCGGATGTCGGAGGAGAACCCGATCATCTCCTCGACGGGCGCGATGCCCTCGACGACCATGAGGTCGCCCTCCTGGTACATGTCGTCGACGCGGCCGCGACG
>NZ_NEWI01000019.1:0-30077 GCF_002135005.1 Halorubrum sp. SD612
GGCGGCCCCCCGCGCGAGGCCGGGCGGGGGGGTGAGGGGGGGCCTGCGCCGGTCGGGGTGGGTCGAGCGGGACGAGCTCGCGAACGACGACCTCCACCCCCACGCCGACTTCTGTCAGGGGTACCGTCCGGCGGACGTCGAGTGCGACGCGGACGCGATCCACACGGTCGGGTTCGCGATCCGGCTCCCCGTCGCCGCCGACCGCTCGACCGGAAGCGGCAGCGGGATGAGCGGATCCTGTCGGCGGCGGGAGCCGCCGGCCGTCTTCAACGCGTCGTCGTCCGGAACGGACGGTGATGCGGCGTGAGCCGGAAGTCGAGTTCGCGCCGCCGCCTCCTCGCCGGGATCGCGGCAGCGGGCACGGCGGCGCTCGCCGGCTGTTCGGAGGTCCCGTTCACCGCTGGGGAGGAGCGTCGGGAGGCGCCCGCGTCGCTCCCGTCCGACGCCGTCGGACCGGTCGAGTGGCCGGCGTCGCCGTTCCCGGTGGCGGTTCCGAGGTCGCTCGCGGCCGCCCACGAGTCGCGGACGCGAGAGCTGCTCGACGACGTGCCGACCGGTCCGGACCTCCCCAACGCCGGCGTCGCCGCGGCGATCGGCGACGACCGCGAGCGGGCGCGTCGGCGCGCGAATGCCGAGGTGGCCGACGGGTGGCCGGTCGACGACCTCTCGGCGTGGCGGCGGCGCCGGGAGGACGCGGCCGAGGTCCGCGGCGCGTACCGCGCGGCTAGCGGGACCGACGACGGTCCGGATCTCGCCGCCCGCCGCCGCGCGGTCCGCGACGACCGCGGGGCGCTCGCGTCGGCGCTGGAGTACCGGGCCGGGTCGCCGACTGCGGCGGTGCTGGCGTACGAGCCCGTCGAGTCGCTGCTCGCTGAGTGCGCGGGATACGTCGAGCCGCGCGTGACGTATCCCGAGGGCCCGGTCGCCGAACCGTTCCGAGCGGGCGAGGCGGTCGCTCGCGTCGAGCGCGCGAGAGCGGCCGCGGACGATGCCGCGGGGCTCCGAGCGGCGTACCTCGACGGACAGGACGGGGCGTCGCCGCGGTGGGCGTCGCTGGTCGCGGCGGGCGAGGCGCTGCGGGGATCGGTGAGCCGGACGCGCGCGACCGTCCGCGAGCGCACCGGGCGCGAGGAGCCGTTCCCCGACGAGGACCTGAGCGGGACAGTCGCACAGGAGCTGGTCGCCGTGAGCGACCTCCGGATCGAGTCGACGGCCGAGGACGTCGAGCGGGCAGCCGGCGCGGGCGAGTACGCCACCGCGGCCGTCGAGGCCGGCGCCGCGCTGGCCGAGATCGAAGCGTATCGGGCGGCTGTGCGAGAGATTCGTGACGGAGAACACCGAGACGGCCCCTCGGAGTCGTCCGTCCGATCGGCGGCGGATCGGGCCGGAACCGCCGTCGCCGAGGCAGTCGAGGGCGGCGGCCCGCTGACGACCCGGCTCGTCCGTCCGGCGGTGGAGACGGTCGGATACGTGACCGACCGGATCGAAGAGGGGTACGGTTCGGTGCGGCGGACGCAGGCGGAGCTGACGTACGCCGCCCTGTACGCGCGGGCGGTTCCGGCGGCGACGGAGTTCGTGCGCGACCGGTTGGCGTGAGTCGGTTCGTGTCAACCGCTTCGTGTCAAACCGACCGGCCTCGGGGGCTCCGTCCCGGTATTTTTATTACCGCGACGGGCGGCGGTACGGACAATGAGTGGACGACCCCTCGACGTGCTCGAAGCGTCGCTCGAGGAGCCCGTGACGGTACACCTGAAGGACGGCACGACGTACTACGGCGTCCTCGGCGGCTACGACCAGCACATGAACGTCGTCATCGAGCCGGAGGCTGACGTGGACGGCCGCGTCGACGAAGACCTCGACGGCGAGTTCGCGGTCGCGATCGAAGACACAACGATTATACGCGGCGATAACGTCATCACAATCAAAGCATGACCGGCGCAGGTACGCCCTCCCAAGGGAAAAAGAACAAGACGGTTCACGTGAAGTGTCGACGCTGCGGCGAGAAGTCCTACCACGTCAAGAAGGAGCGCTGCTCCTCGTGCGGCTTCGGCGAGTCCGCCTCCCGGCGCGACTACGCCTGGCAGTCGAAGACCGGCGACAACTGAGCTGCGGTTCTTCTCTTCGCTTCGTCTTCACCGTCGACTAGCCGCGGCGTTTCGCTCGGCTGGTCCTCCCGGCCCCGCGGTCGGCGCGGTTTCGATCCCCCGACCGCTCCGCCGCCGAGCCAACCGTTAACCGGATCAGTCGCCGAACGCGGGTATGGACCTCTCAGTCGTCGACCTCTCGCCGGTCCCCCGGGGCGGCACCGCGGCGGACGCGTTCGCGAACACGGTCGACGCCGCGCGCCACGCCGAGCGACTGGGCTACGAGCGGTTCTGGGTCGCCGAACACCACGGGATGGGCGACCGCCTCGCCGGCACCACGCCCGAGGTGCTGCTCGGTCGGGTCGCGGGCGCGACCGACTCGATCCGGATCGGAAGCGGGGCCGTCCTCTTGAACCACTACAGCCCGTTCAAGGTGGCCGAGTCGTTCGGCGTCCTCGACGGGCTGGCGCCCGGCCGCGTCGACCTCGGGATGGGCCGCGCGAACGGCTCGCCCGCCTCCGACCGCGCGCTCGGCACCGACCGCCGCGTCGAGAACCCGAACGAGGACCACCGCGAGCGGATCACCGCGGTGGTGAACCACCTCCGCGACGCCTATCCGGACGAACACCCGTACGCCGACCTGTCGGTGCCCGGGTCGGCCGAGGGGCCGGCCGTCCCGTGGGTGCTGGGGTCGAGTCCGGCGAGCGGGGAGATCGCCGGCGAGCTGGGCCTGCGCTACTGCTTCGCCGGCTTCATCCGGCCCGGGTTCGCCGAGCGCGCGTTCGCGGCGTACCGCGAGGCGTTCGACCCCGACGCCGGCCCCGGCGGCCTCGACGAGCCGCAAGGGATGGTCGCGGTCAACGCGGTGGCGGCCGAGACGGACGCGGCCGCGGCCCGTCGGCGCGCGCCCGCAGAGGCGACGTTCCGGCGTATGAAACGCGGTGAGCTCGGCGACGAGACGCCGACCGAGGAGGAGGCGATCGACGAGCTAGGCGGCGCGCCGGACCCGACGCCGGCGACGCTGGACGACGACGAGTGGCCGCGGTCGATCTCCGGGAGCCCGGAGACGATGTCGGGCCTGCTGGAGCAGTTGGCCGACCGCGTCGGCGTCGACGAGGTGATGATCCAGCACACGGTGCCGGACCGCGAGGCCGCGCTCGACTCGCACGCGCTCCTCGCCGAAGCGATGGACCTAGATCCACGCGCCGACTGACGCGCAGACGGCTGGCGAGCGGACGACTGACGCCCCGACGGCGAGCCGTAGCGACCGTGGCGACGACAGACCGTCGAAGTGACGGGAGGTGACGGACGGCCCGCCTCGGTTCCGGTACGGACAGGCGTTTAGTCGTGTGCCTAATAGTCGCACACATGTCCGACGACGAGCCGACGGGGCGACCCTCGCTCGAGGCGGTGACCGAATGGGACGGCGGCGTCAGTTGGGTCGCGCATCCCGAGGAAGACGCGATGCGCGGGAGTCACGCGCTCGCGACCGAGGGCGGGGTCTGGATCGTCGACCCGCTCGACGCCGACGGGCTCGACGACCGGCTGAGCGACCTCGGCGAGGTCGCCGGCGTGGTCGTGACCCACGACCGACACACGCGGGACGCCGAAGCGATCGCGGCGCGCCACGGCGTCGCCGTGTCCGTCCCGGAGTGGATGGACCTGACGCGAGAGAAACTCGACGGCGAGCCGGAGCCGTTCGACGCGGAGCTCCCCGGCACGAACTACGAGGTCCACCGCCTCATCGACACGGACGAGTGGGAGGAGGCGGTCCTCGTCGACGAATCCGGTGGGACCCTCGTCGTCATGGAGACGCTTGGCACCCTCCCGGGGTTCTGTGAGGGCGACAACGACGTCGGCGTCCATCCGGCGCTCGACGAGGCGCCGGAGGGCCTCGCCGACTACCGCCCGGAGCGAATCCTGGTCGGGCACGGCGAGAGCGTCTCCGAGGGGGGCGCGACGAAACTGGCGGCGGCGCTCGACGCCGACTGAACCGGCCCTCATGACGAGTTCCGGTGGTGCCCCTGCGAGTTCCGGAGCCGGGATGCGTGGTTGCTCGGGGTCGTTCCGCCCGTTCCGCCTCGAGAGACGGGTCAATTGATTACCGTACGGTCCGTATCAGTGGTCCGTATGGGGCAGGGCTACGGAGTCGGGTTCCGATCGCTCACGACGGAAGTGACGGACCACCGTCCCCCGGTCGAGGGCGACATCCCGTCGTGGCTGTCGGGGACGCTCATTCGGAACGGTCCGGGGCTGTTCGATGTCGGCGGTGAGCGACTCGGGCACTGGTTCGACGGACTCGCGATGCTTCGGCGATACGCGTTCGAGGACGGGGCGCTGTCGTACTCGAATCGCTTCCTCCGTACGGACGCCTACGCGGACGCGATGGACGGCTCTGTCTCCGGGCAGTTCGGGACCGACCGGACGGGCGTGGGGAAAATCGCGTCGTGGCTGCGGGCGCTCGGCCCGCCGGAGATCACGGACAACGCGAACGTTCACGTCGCCCGCCTCGACGGCGAGCACGTCGCGCTCACCGAGGCGCCGCGTCGGATCGCGTTCGACCCCGCGACGCTCGAGACCCGAGGCGCATTCGGCTTCGACGACGACCTCGGCGAACACGTCACCGCCGCGCACCTCGTGCGCGACCCCGAGACCGACGCGTGGTTCGGCTTCGTGACCGAGTTCGGTCGAACGCCCGAGTATCACGTCTACCGGCTCGCCCCGGACCGTCGCGCCAGGGAACGGGTCGCGTCGATCGCGGCGGACGGCCCGGGGTACATCCACGACTGTAGCATCACGACCGATCACGTCGTCCTCGTCGAGACGCCGCTCGTGATGCCGATCCGCCGCGCGCTGAGCCCGTTCTCCGAGGGCATCCTCGACGTCCTCGATTGGCAGCCGGAGCGCGGCACGCGCATCCTCGTCGTCGATCGCGAGACCGGCGACCTCGTCGCGGATCCCGCGCTCCCGCCAGTCTTCGCCTTCCACCACGTCAACGCGTACGCGACGGGCGACGAGGTCGTCGTCGACCTCGTCGAGTTTCCCGACCCCGGTATCGTCGACGCGATGCGCCTCGACGCGCTCGACGGTGACCCCTCGGACGTCGACGTCCCCGACGGGCGCCCAGTCCGGTATCGGGTCGACCTGCGGTCCAACGAAGTCGATCGGTCGACGCTCCACCAGGTCGGCGTGGAGCTCCCCCGGGTCGCCCCCGACGTCGTCGGCCGCGAGTACCGGTACGCGTACGCGCAGGCGACGGACCGCGAGGGCGCGAACGGACTGGTAAAGCTCGACGTCGAGACCGGTCGGACGCGCGAGTGGTGGGAGGACGGCGTCTTCGTGGAGGAGCCGATCCCCGTGCGGCGGCCGGGCGCGACCGCCGAGGACGACGGCGTCGTCGTCGCGCCGGCGCTCGACAGCCGCGCGGAGGAGACCCGCCTGCTCGTCTTCGAGGCCGACACGCTCGCACTCCTCGCCGACGCGTCGCTCCCCCACGCGGAACCGTTCGGCTTCCACGGCCGGTTCTTCCGTGACAGTTGAGCGTCACCGCACCGTCCGTTGTCCGCTGTACCGACCCCGTTATATGAACTCGGAGTTCCGCGGCCCGTTCGTGACGTGGACCTCGAACGGCTGCGTGCCGACGTCGTCCCGTTCGACGAGGTGCCAGTACGTTTCCGCCATCTCGTCGGGGTCGAGGAACGTGTCGCCGTCCCGGTCCGGGGACCGTTCGCGAACCCCCGGCGAGTCGATCTGCCCGTCGATGACGACGTGAGCGACGTGAACGCCGTCCGGGCCGAACTCCTGCGCGATATCCATCGCCATCCCGCGGGCCGCGAACTTCGCGGCCGTGAACCCGATCGCGCCGCCGAGGCTCCGCACCGACGAGGTGGCGCCGGTGAAGACGACCGTCCCGCCGCCCGTTTTGAGCATGTCGTCGACCGCCTCCTGCGAGCAGGCGAACGCGCCGCGGCCGTTCACCGCCCACGACTCCTCGAACTCCTCGACGCTCGTGTCCATGAGTCCCGTCCAGGAGGCGGCGCTCGCGTGGTTCACGAGAACGTCGACCGGTCCGAACGCCTCTCGGACCGTCTCGAACCCGTCCCGGATCTGCTTGACCGCCGTGAGGTCCGTCGGGACGGCGAGCCCCTCACCCGGGTCCGGCAGGTCCGCGGCGAGGTCTTCGAGGTAGTCCGCCGAGCGAGCGAAGAGCGCCACCCGACAGCCCTCGGCGGCGAACTTTCTGGCGAGCGACTCGCCGAGTCCCGGACCGACGCCCGCGATGACCGCTGTTCGCGTCATACGTCGCGTACTCGGGCCTCCCGTGTAAATTGTGGCGACGGCGTGGGGTAGCTGTCCCCGCGTGCGATGCCGACATCGGCGGGGTGGACCGGTCGATGCGCACCGAACGTCAGCCGGACGTGCCGGCGCCGCTTCCGGCGGGCGCCCTCGACGGCCGGCGGTGAACCGGGGGTAAGACGTCGTCCTCGTCGATCTCGTCCCAGTCGAAGGCGGGGACGAGGACGTCGAACTCGGGAGCGACGTCGACGGGGTCGATAGCGGTGACCGCCCCCTGGTCGGGGGCGACTCGATGCGGTTCGGCGACGTGGAGCGTCGGCGGCGACGCGAGGCCGAGTCCCTGCGGTGGCTCGTACGCGAGTCCGTCCCTGGCCGTGAGGTAGATCTCGCGACGACCGTAATCGAGGACGACCACTCGCTCCTCACCGTCGGCTCGCCGCACGACCGCGTACAGCGTCTCGCGGGACCACGGACCGACCGGGTCGAGGTCCGCCGCGCGGGTGACGTGGACGTTGTGCCGCGAGCGCGGATCGAGGACGTCGTCGGGCCCCCCGAGCAGTTCCGGCCGGCCGCCGATCGAGCCCATACGCGCACGTATCGGTGTCTTCACGCATATATCTCTCCCCGTATCGCGTGCGGCGTCCGGCCTCGCTCGTGGCCGAGATCGCCTGCGCGCTCGCCGGCGACCGGCGACGCGACCCTACTCCACGCGGTCGCGGGCGGCGGCGACGAGCATCGGGAGCATCACGGTCGCGTCGCCGTAGACGGAGGCGTTGCGCGCGTCCTTCTCCAGCTTCCCCCACGAGCGCGCCTCCTCGAGCGTCGCGCCGGAGAGCCCCCCGGTCGCCTCGGGGTCCATCGTGATCTGGACGGCGTAGTCGTACGCCCGCGGCGTGACGAGCATCGTCTGGAGCGTGAAGTTCTTCGGGACGCCGCCGCCGACGAGCAGGCAGCCGGCGTCGTCGGCCTCGAACGCGAGGTCGGTCAGCTCGGTCATGTCCGCGAGCGCGTCGAGCGTGAAGTCCGCGGTCTGGGCGTACATCCACGCCTGAAGCCCCAGCACGGAGTCCTGGACCGCCGGGCAATAGATCGGGACGTCGGACTCGTAGGCGGCGGCCGCGACGCCCGGCCCCTCGGGGACGTCGTCGCGGTCGTTGACTTCGGCGTTGGCGCGGCCGAGCTCGCGCGTGAGGTCGGCGATGGAGACCGCGTCGGTCCCGTCAGCGTCGGGGTCGGCCTCCAGCGCGGGGAACACCTCCTCGCGGAGGTGCCCCTCGAACTCGGCGAAGTGCTCCTGCGGGAGGTAGACGTTGTAGATGCGGTCGACCCCCTCGTCGCGGAGCCCCTCGTCGTGTTCGCGGAGGCTCTTCTCCGGGTCGTGGGTGCGCCCGTGGTGGTGCTTCCCGCCGATGGCCTCGATGGCGTCGTGGGTGAGGTTCGCCCCGGTCGTCACCAGCGCGTCGACGTAGCCGTCGCGGATGAGGTCGGCGACGACCTGGCGCATCCCGGCGGGCACCATCGCGCCGGCGAGCGAGAGGAACACGGTACAGTCGTCGTTCGCGAACATGTCGGCGAGCACGTCGCCCGCCTCGTTGACGGACGCCGCCCCGATCCCCGCGTCGCCGTAGCCGTCGACGAGTTCGCTCACCGTCATCCCCGCCGTCGCGCGCGTGTGGCCGACCGGGTCCTCGTGGAACTCCTCGCGGAGCGGCTCGCCGCCGGTGCCGTCACCGTCGGCGTGATCGCCTTCACCGCCGTGATCCTCGCCACCGGCGTCCGCGGCATCGTCTCGGGAGTCCCCGTCGCTGTCGGTCATGGCTCCGACTGGGGTCGGCGCGCGTTTGAAACGACCGATCTATCGGTCGGCGGCCCCACCGCTCACCGGCGGGAACAGCGCCAGTTCGTCGCCCGCCTCCAGCGTCGCGTCGAGCCCGTCGTCGTGGCGGACGCTCCGCCCGTTCCGGAGGACGTTGATGTGGTCTGCGACGCTCCCGTCCTCGATCACGCGGTCCCGGAGGTCGGGGTGCGCGTCCAACAGCGCGTCGAGCGCGTCGCCGACCGTGTCGCCCGGCTCCGCGTCGACGGTCACCGCGCGGTCGCCCGCGATCTCCGCGAGGTCGGCGAACAGCTTCCACTCCATAGCGGATCCCCGCGCGGGCGGCTCAAGAGCGTTGCGTCCCGTCGGAGTCGACGGCGGCGTCGCCGTCGTCTTCGACCCCCGCCGCGTCGCCGTCCCCGGTCGCGGCGGACTGGGCGGCGCCTGCGGCCTCCGCGGCCGACGCCGCCGTCTGGGCGCTCCCCGCGGTCGACGCGGCCGCCTCGAACGACCGGATCGCGTCCGGGCGCCCGACGAGGTACGCCAGGTCGCCAGCGCCGAACGCGTAGTCGTGCGGCGGGATCGGCTGGACGGACCCCGCCGCCGGTCGGACCGCGGCGACGACGGCGCCGACCTCGCCGACGGTGCTCCCGTCGAGGTCGCTCCCGGCCGCGACCGTGACCGAGGCCATCGTCTCGTCCGCGCTCCGCAGCAGCGAGGCGAACTCGCGATCCGCCCGCTGCTCGGCGGGGAGCGTCACGAGCCGATAGCCGCCTTGGTCGGTCAGGCGTTCGGCGTCCGACTCGTCGAGCGCGACGGTGACCGCGTCGCCGGCGACGCCCCGCAGTTCGCCGGTCGCGACGCGCTCCGGCTCCGCGTCGTCGCGCCACAGCTGGACCGTGTCCCCGGCGGTGGCGTTGTTCGGCGGGTCGGCCGCCACCGCCACCGCCGCCGACTCCGGCGCGAGCGTCGGGCCGAGCCCGGCGGCGCGGGAGCCGACCGCGAAGTACTCGACCGACCCGTCCGCGTCGAGGTCGACGTCGACGTAGCCGACGCCGTACTCGTCTTTGAGCCGGGTGACGAGCCGTTCGCGGAGCGACTCCGGAGAGAGCTTCCGGGGGAAGAGCAGCGTCTTCTCGGCGATCTCGTCCTTCTTCTCCGGGGAGACGGGGTCGTACGTCTCCATGTCGCCGATCTCGTCGGCCGGTGGGAGCGTCACCGCCGTGAACCGCCCGACAGCGCGCACGACCCCGCTGAGTTCGCCGTCGAGCTGCTTGGCGCCGGAGAGCGCGAACACGTCGACCGCGAGCCTGTCGCCCGCGTATCGGCCGACGGGCGCCATCACCACTGCGACGCCGAGCGAGACGAGGTTGAAGAACACGCTCTCGGGCGCCAACAGGGTCGGATTATCGCCGATCGCGACCGACCCCAGCGAGGTCGTGTTGAGGTACAGCGCGACGACCGCGACGCCCAGCAGCCCGGTCACCCCTTCGGGGATCGCCGTTCGGAAGTACCAGCGGTAGGAGAGCGCCGCGCCCCCGGTCAGGAGGGCGGCGACGACCGCGAACGTGACGAGCGTGACGGCCGCCTGTCGCGGCCGCGCAAATCCGACCTCGACGGCGGCGAGGGGGACATCAGCGGCGGCGAGGGAGACGCCGACGGCGGCGACCGCACCGAGCGCGGGGCTCACGCGGCCACCTCCGCGAACCGGTCGAGCGCGTCGCGGCTCCCCACGACGAACAGGTCGTCGCCCGCCGACAGCGGCTGCGTCCCGTCGGGCGCGACGCGCCACGAGTCGTGACGGGCCGCGAGGACGGCCACGTCGTAGGCTTCGCGGACCTCGGCCTCGCCGATGGTGTGCCCGTCCAACGGTCCGCCGGCGGCGACGGTGACCTTGCGGAACCGCTTCCCCGCCCGCCGGAGCAGGGCCGTGAGCCCGTACTCGCGGCGGGTGCCTCGCGACAGCACCAGCACGCGCCCGCGGTCGGCGCGGAGGAGATCCGTCGCCTCGGAGCGGTCGACGGCGAGCGTCACCCGCCCCTCACCCCCGGTCGTCGTGGGCGCGGTCGCCGCCGGGGGCGAGGGAACGTCCGTCTCCCCGCCGTCGGTTCGGAAGTCCTCCGAATCCGCGTCGTCGCCCGCGGGGGGAACCACAGTCGACGCCGCCCCGGCGCCCGGCTCCGGCTTCCCGCTCGACTGCGCGGCGATGACGGCGCCCTCGACGTCGATATCCGGCGTTATCACGCGAATGACGTCGCCGCGGGCGATCCCGGTCGGCACGAGCGCCGACACCGACACCGCGCGCTTCCCGGCGGGCACCCGCTTCGAGAGCGCGCCGGTCGGCGGGGCGGCCGACACCGTCGCGCGCGCCTGTTCGTCGATCCGGACCGACACGTCGGCCAGGTCGAACTCGGTGCGGAGCCGCTCCGCGAACCGGTCTTCCAGCTCCGCGAGCGGGAGGTCGGCCGGAAACGTCCAGTCGCCGTCGAGGATCGCGGCGCGCGTGTCCGCCGGCAGCGGCGGGTACCCCTCGATGTCGGTCACCTCGCCGGCGACCTCGACGGAGACGCGCCCGCGGCCGCCGACGAGCTCGATCACGTCCGTCGAGAGCGTGCGGTCGCGGAGCTGCTTGAGCGAGATCCGCTTGGGGGCGCTGGCGCCGAGGCGGTCCCCCTGCGCGTGGGCGTACAGCGAGATCATCAACACCACGACGATCGCCGTGAGGATCGCTGGCGCGCGCTCCGACGACCGAATCGTCTCGTCGTTGAGCGCGAGCAGGCCGCCGTTGACGCCGGCGATCGCGAGCGACAGCACGACCACTCCGAGCCCGGGGATCGTCACGTCGGTGACGTACTTGAACACGAAGCCGAGGGTCCCGGCCACCAGCGCGGGAACGATCCCGGTGATGACGCCGAGGTAGACGCCGAAGACGATCTCGACGGGCAGCGACATACGGCGTCCAATCCGTGGCGCGGTTAAACCAGTATCGGCGCGAGCGACGCTCGGAGCGCCCGTCGGATCGATTCCGCGGCGGCCTCGCGGGGTTTAAGTTCGGTCTCGGCGACCCGGGAACATGGAGCTGACCCGGGACTGGGTGACCGTTCGGGCGTCGATCCTCCTGACGTTCGCGGTCGCGGTGCTGTCGATCCTCGCCGGGCTGGCCCAGATCGGGGGACTCGGCGTCGACGGGCCGCTCGCCCCGTACGTGCTCCCGGTCGTCCGCCAGACGGTCGGGTTCACCGGGACGATAACCGGCTTCGCGATGTTCGGGAGCGGGTTCGCGCTCCGGAACGGCTACCGGATCGGGTGGTACACCACGGCCGTGTTGCTGCCGCTGACGGCCCTTCAGGGGCTGATGCAGGCCTCCGTCCTGTCGTTCCCGCTCGTGGCGCTGTCGCTCCTCTCCGTGCCGACGCTCGTGGTCAACCGGGGCCGGTTCGACCGGGACTTCAGGCCCTCCCCGACGCAGTTGGCCGCGGGCGCGGCGCTCGTGGGGGCGGTCGCGTACGGGACGCTCGGGTCGTACGCCCTCAGAGACCAGTTCGAGGGCATCGAGACGATCGTCGACGCCTTCTACTTCACCGTCGTCACCGCCTCGACGGTGGGGTACGGCGACGTCCACCCCGCGACCGGTCCCGCCTCCGACATCGCGCAGCTGTTCGCGCTCTCCTCGCTCGTGGTGAACGTCGCCGCCTTCGCGGTGGCGCTCGGGGTCCTCCTCACGCCCGCCATCGAGGCGCAGCTCTCCAAGGCGCTCGGAAAGATGACCGACAGACAGATCGACCTCCTCGACGACCACGTCCTCGTGCTCGGCTACGGGGACCTGACGGAACCGATCCTCGAAGAGCTCGACGCCCGCGACGGCGTCGAGTACGCCGTGGTGACGCCGGACGAGACCGCCGCGAGGCGGCTCGCTGACCGCGACATCCCGGTGTACACCGCGGATCCCAGCGACGTCGACCCGCTCGAACACGTGAACCTCGACGGGGCCCGGGCGGTCGTCGCCGCCACCGAAGACGACGCGCACGACGCGCTGGCCATCCTCACCGCCCGCCAGCTCAATCCCGACGTGCGCATCGTCGCGGCGGTGACGCAGCGGGAGAACGTGGACAAGCTCCGGCGCGCCGGCGCCGACCAGGTGATCTCGCCGACGACGCTCGGCGGGCACATCATCGTCGACTGCGCGTTCGGCGCGGACAGCAAGGACGCGACGGAGGGAATCATCGAGGACATCGACCTCGACGACTGAGCGACGCTCAGGAGAGGTCGCGACCGCTCAGCGGCTCTGTCGGCCCTTCGTCTGCCGGTAGTCCCGGCTCAGGACGTTCTCGCGCATGTGGTCGCAGAAGGCGTCCGCCTCGGCGTCGCTCATCTCGCTCGGCTCTTTCATCGGCACGAGCTCGAACCCGCGTCCGCGAATCGTCGTCGCGTGTTCCGCGTCGACGTCGAACGAGTCGGGTCGGCGAGTCGTGTACTCGACCGCCAGCTCGCGGAGCGGTCGGTCGCCGACCGGCACGATGATCTGGGGGTTTATCATCCGGATCTCCGCGTTGAGGAAGGGCTCGCAGGTGTCGACCTCCCGGTCCGTCGGCTCGCGGTCGGGGTGGCGACACCGCGTGAGGTTCGTGAAGAAGAGGTTTTGTACGTCCGGTTCCGCGGCGTCCGGCGCCGACCGGACGAACCCGAGGTCGGCGAAGATCGACTGGACGCGTTCGCCGCCGCCCGCGCCGGTGAAGGGGACGCCGTTGCGCTCGGCGGCCTCCGTGGGGCCGGTCCCGACGACGAGGAACTCCGCGCCGACGTCGCCGTAGCCGTGAACGACGCGGTCGCGAGCGCCGCACAGCTCGGCGCAGTTCTCGCAGTCGGCGTCCATCGCGAACGGGTTCTCGAAATCCGTCTGATTCGCGTCCACGGTTGCTCTGTGGGCTCCGCGTCCCTAAACGCTCCGCCGGGGAGGGCCGTACGAGAACGAGGCGGTGCGGAACGAGCGTGAAAAGCAGCGTGCGGCGGTGGCGCGGCCCGATCAGTTCGGGACGTACCGGTCGCCGTCGCAGTCGACGAGTCCCTCGCTGCGGAGGGTCTTCAGGATGCTGTACAGGGAGAGCTTCTTCATCCCGAGCGACTCGCCCATCTCGGACACCGTGGCGTCGCCGTTCGTGGTCAGGTACAGGTACACGAGCTTGGCGCGGGGCGACTGGAGCTCCCGGGGCAGCGCGGGGGCCGCCGCGGACGCGGTCTCCGTCTCGATCATCTTGTCCGATATGACGGGTTCGACGATAATAAACCCCCTATTCAACGTTCGTCGAAACAGCGTGAATCGGTCTGAGAACGGCCCTGAAGCCATTTTTCTCTCAAATCGGACCGATAACGTCGATCGACGAACGGCGAATCGACGCGTATCGACGCTCGGTTTCGACCGTCGACGGATAAGGAACCGTGAACGATCCGGATCGATCGGGCGAAACGATCCGGGGCCGCCGCCGGACGGATCGGGGGCCGCGACCGGACCGGGCGAACTCCGGCCCAAGAGGTCGGAGCCGCGACGCGCCGCCGCGGGCGACCGAGCGTCCCGGGCGGTTCAGTACGACCGGCTCTTCGGCTCGTACGTCTTGTTCTCGCCCTCGAGGACGACCGGCTTGTACCACAGTTCCGGCTCGCCGTCGTTCCACGAGACGAGCGTGTGCTTCAGCCAGTCCTCGTCTTTGCGCTCCTGGTGCTCCTTGCGCCAGTGGGCGCCCCGGAACTCCTCGCGAGCGAGCGCGCCCATCGTCAGCGCCTCCGCGAGGTCCAAGATGTTCCGCGTCTCGATCGTGTGGATGAGGTCGGTGTTGAACGTCCGGGACGGGTCCGACACCGCGACGTCCTTGTACGCCTCGCGGGCCTCGCGGAGGTCGGCTAACGTCTCCTCAAGCCGGCCTTCCTCGCGGAACACGTTGACGTTGTCCGTCATCGTTTCCTGAACGGCGGAGCGGATCTCGGCGTGGTTGCGGCCCTTCCGCGAGAGCAGTTCGTCGACGCGCTCCTGCGCTCGGTCGACGGCGCCGCCGAGGACGCTCTCGGCGTCGGTCGCCACGGCGCCGCCGTCGGCCGCGGCCGTGCCCGAACCGCTCGTCTCGCCGACCTCGACACCGAACTCGTAGTCGGCGGGCTGCCAGTCGCCCGAGCGGCCGGTCTCGATCTCGGCCTCACCCATCTCCTCGCCGGCGGCGTGGCGGCCGGCGCGCTTGCCGAAGACGATGAGCTCCGGCAGCGCGTTACCGCCGAGGCGGTTCGCCCCGTGGACGGAGGCGCAGGCGCACTCGCCGGCGGCGTACAGCCCGTCGATGACGGTCTCGCCGAACTCGTTCGTCTCGATGCCGCCCATCGCGTAGTGCTGACCGGGCTTGACCGGCATCGGCTCCGTGAGCCCGTCGGCGCCCTCGAAGTCCTCCGCGAGGTGGAGGATGTTCTCCAGGCGGTCGAGGATGCGTTCCTCGCCGAGGTGGCGCATGTCGAGGTGAACGTACTCGTCCTCGATGCCGCGCCCCTCGTTGACCTCGGTCAGCTCGGCGCGGGAGACGACGTCGCGGGAGGCGAGCTCGCCGTCGTTGTTCGCGTAGCCGTGTTCGAACATGAACCGCTCGCCCTCGCTGTTGTAGAGGATTCCCCCCTCGCCGCGGACGCCCTCGGGGATGAGGAGGCCGGTGGACGGCAGCGTCGTCGGGTGGAACTGGATGAACTCCATGTCCTCCATCGGGACGCCGGCTCGGTACGCCATCGCGACGCCGGCGCCGGTGTTCGCCACCGCGTTGGTGGTGTGGTCGAACACCTGCCCCATCCCGCCGGTCGCGAGGATGACGCCGTTCTCGGCGCGGAAGCCGCTTATCTCGCCGCTCTGGATGTCGTACGCGACAACACCGTGGCAGGTCCGCTCCGCGGGATCGTCCTCGTCGGTGACGGCCAGGTCCATCACGTGCCACTCGTCGTACACCGTGATCCCGCGTTTGACCACCTGCTCGTACATCGTGTGGAGCATCTGGTGGCCGGTCTCGGCGCCCGCGTACGTCGTGCGCGGGAAGGACAGGCCGCCGAACGGTCGCTGCGAGACGCGCCCGTCGTCCTCGCGGGAGAACGGCATCCCCCAGTGTTCGAGGCGGATGACCTCCTCGGGGCTCTCCTGACAGAGTGCCTCGACCGCGGGCGCGTCGCCGAGGTAGTCGGACCCCTTCATCGTGTCGTACGCGTGGTCCTGCCAGGAGTCGGCGTCGCGCAGCGCCGCGTTGATCCCGCCCTCTGCCGCGCCCGTGTGCGACCGGACGGGATGGAGCTTCGACACCATCGCCACGTCCGCGCCCGCTTCCTGTGCCGCGATCGCCGCCCGGAGTCCCGCCCCGCCGGCCCCGACGACGACGACATCGTGTTCGTACATTGTTGGTATGTAATTTCGTAAGTTCCGAAGTCCCTTGATACTGTCTGTCGGGATTACCAGAACTTCAGGTTGTTTTTGACCGCCTCGCGCTTCAGCTCCTGGATGTGCTCGGTGAGGGGGATGTCCTTCGGGCACACCTCCGTACAGGAGAACTGCGTCTGACACCGCCAGACGCCGTGCTCCTGCTCGATGATCTCTAAGCGCTTCTGTTTCATCTCCTCGCCCTCGCGCTCGTCCATCGCGAACCGGTACGCCTTGTTGATCGCGGCCGGCCCGAGGTACTCGTTGTCCCCCGCGGCGACGTTACACGAGGACATACACGCGCCACACCAGATGCAGCGCGTGGACATCTTGATCTTCTCGCGGTTCTCGCGGTCCTGGCGCTGCTCTTCGAGCTCGCCGTCCGGGTACTCGTCCGTCTGGAAGTACGGCTCGACGGCCTCCATCTGCTCGTAGAAGTGCTCCATGTCGACGACGAGGTCTTTCGTCACCTCGGCGTGGGGGAGCGGCTCGACGCGGACCGGCTCCTCGAGGTCCGACATCTGCGTCTTACAGGCAAGCTTCTGGCCGCCGTTGACGAACATCGCGTCGGAGCCGCACACCGCCTGCCGGCAGGAGTGGCGGAACGTGAGCGAGGAGTCGTACGTGTCGCGCGCGTACATCAGCGCGTCGAGGACGGTCATCCCCTTCGTGAACGGGACGTGGAAGGTGTCGAACCGCGGCTCCTGTTTCCCCTCGACCTGCGGGTCGTAGCGGAACACCTTCAGCTCAACCGTGCTCTCGTCGGCGGCCGCCTTCTCCGCTTCCTCCTCCTGTCGCTGCTGGCGGCGCTCGGCCGCGCGGCGCCGCTTCTCGGCGCGGCGCTCCTCGCCCTTCGAGGCCGGCTCCGTCTCGGTTTCGGCCTCGGTCGATTCCTCGGTCTGCTTCGGAATTTGCGTGCTCATTGTCGGTTCAGTAGAGTCCGATGCCCGCCCACGCGTTCGCGGTGCGGATTCCCTGCGCGATCAGCACGACGCTCGCGGCGACGAGCGTCCACTTGATCACTGTGCGTTTCGTGCCGGTGAGCCCCTGGTTGACCAGCGCGTTGTAGACGCCGTTGACCCCGTGGAACGTCGCTGTCACGAGGAAGAGGATCATCAGCGAGTAGTAGCTCAGCTGCTCCATCCGGCCGGAGCTGGCGAGGAACGACACCTCGTCGGCGTGGTGGACGAAGTGGAGCAGGAAGAAGTGGAACGCCAACACGACCAGCAGGAACACCGCCGTGATCCGCTGGAGCAGCCACATCCGGCCGCCCGACTGGAACGAGGAGTAGCGCTCGGCCATCTCAGAACGCCCCCGCGATGAACGTCGGCACGGACGCGACGGTGATCGCTCCGGTGAGGACCAGCGACGCGTAGAAGCTCTTGTCCTGTGCGTCCAACCCGATGCCGAGGTCGGTGAGGAGGAGCCGGGTGCCGTTGAGCATGTGGAAGACGGCGACCGCCAGCAGGCCGACCTCCAGGATGCGGACGAGCAGCAGCCCCTCCAGCGAGACGATCGTCTGCGTGTACACGTCGTTGCCCGCGGCGATCGCGGCTTCGCTGGCGCCGGCCGCCGGAATCCCCGTACTCAACACGGCGATGTGCGTGAACAGGTACCCGATGAGCACCCATCCGGTGAACTTGTGGAAGATCCACGCCCACATCCCCGCCTCGAACTCCCGCCAACGGCCGAAGTCCTCGATGAGGCCTCGATTGTACGACTGACTCATACCTAACGGTTCTGAACCGGGGTCGTATAGTAGTTACTAACACGGCGGGGCTCGCCCCCGGATCTCGGCGAGCGACGAACGCCCGCGAAACGGACGCAACGACCCGAAATGGCGGATTTTTGAACGCTCCGCGAGAGCCGGCTCGCGGCGGCGCGACGCGGTCGGACCGGCCCGTGAGGCCGGGTTTCAGGGACCGCACCGTCACGGAAGCCTTTTATTTTCCACTCCCGTTTCTTCGGTCGCAATGGCGAAAGGCGAAGTCGATTTCTTCAACGACACTGGCGGCTACGGTTTCATTTCGACTGACGACGCGGACGAGGACGTGTTCTTCCACATGGAGGACGTCGGCGGTCCGGACCTCGAAGAGGGTCAGGAAGTCGAGTTCGACATCGAGGAGGCGGACAAGGGTCCGCGCGCGTCGAACGTCACCCGTCTGTAAGTCGGCGACGACACCCGAGGCGAATCGGCTTTTCGACCGCTTTCACCCTTCGAGCGGCCGCTCCGGATCGCGGGCCACCGCGGGCGGTAGGCCCGGTCGGCGCCGACGGCGAGACGCCCGATCCGACCCCGACCGATAGGGATTTACCGCTCGTTGACTGACTAGTCAGTCAATGAGCGACGCGCCGAGCGCGGCGGAGGAGATCATGGACGGGGTGTACAGCGCCCTCCGCGCTCACGGGTACGCCGACCTGACGATGCAGGACATCGCCGACGAGTGTTCGAAGAGCAAGTCGCTGCTCCACTACCACTACGACACGAAGGAGGACCTGCTCGTCGCCTTCCTCGACTACGTCGTCACCGACTCGGAGGAGCGGATCGCGGCCCGCGCCGACGACCCGCCCGTCGAGCGGCTGGTCCAGTTCGTCGGGTGGTTCGTCTTCGCGCCCGACGAGGCCGACCGCGAGGCGTTCCACATCGCCCTGTTGGAGCTGCGCACGCAGGGACCGTTCAACGAGCGGATCCGCGAGCAGCTGGCGCGCAGCGACCGGCTGCTGCGGGGCACCGTCGCCGACATCCTCGGGGACGGGATCGATGTCGGCGTCTTCCGCGACGTCGACGCGGAGGAGACGGCGGCGCTGCTCGTGGCCACCCTCGACGGCGCCCGGACCAGACAGATCACCCTCGCCGGCGCCGGGCGCGACGACGACGCGGCCGGCTACACCCGCGAGGTCGCAGAGGCGACGCTCCGGCGGATCGTCGGCCCGCTGCTCGCGGAGGGCGTGGAACTGCCGCCGCTCGACGAGTCGGTCGACGCGCTCCGGGGCGACGCCGACCCTGACGAATCGGTCGACGACGACGGAGCGGCCGGCAGGTCCACGGACCCCGGCGAATGAGCCGCTTCGGGTTCGAGCGACCGCCGCCGGTGCTGCTCGCGGTGATCGCGAGCACGTTCTTCGTCGGCTTCGGCGGCGGCGTCGTCTTCCCGATCCTCCCGAACCTCGGCGCGGTCCTCGGCATCTCGGCGTTCATGGTCGGCGCGATCCTCTCGGCGAACCGGTGGGTGCGGCTCGTCGCGAACGCGCCCGCCGGCGCCCTCGTCGACCGGTACGGGACCCGGACGCCGTTCGTCGCCGGCCTGTTCGTCGAGGGGGTCGCCACGCTCGGCTACGTCGTCGCGCTCGCGATGCCCCCCGCGGAGGCGCTCCGTCCACTCGCGGCCTCGCTCCCCGCGTTCGCCGTCGGCCCGTTGGTCGTCGGTCCCGAGCAGTGGTTCGCCCCGATCGGCGTCGCCGTCGCGCCCGAGACGTGGTTCCTGCTCGCGCGGGTCCTCTGGGGGCTCGGCTCCGCCGCGGTGTTCGCGACGGCCTACACCATCGCGGCCGACCTCTCCGACAGCGGCTCCCGGGGGACGAACATGGGGATCGTCCGCGGCGGGATCACGATGGGGTTCCCGGCCGGCCTCGTGCTCGGCGGGGTCGTCTCCGCGCTCGCGGGCAACGTCGCCGCCTTCGCCGTCGCCGCCGCCTTCGCGCTGACCGCGAGCGTCGTCGCGTACCGCTACGTCCCCGAGACGCACGTCACGGGCGACCGCTCCGGGGACTCGATCAGGCCGTGGGAGGTCGACACCGCCGTCCCCGCGGTGACGGTCGGGCTGGTCAACTTCGGGCTGATGTTCGCGTACATCGGCGCGCTGTTCTCCACGCTCGTCTTATTCCTCGGCGCGAACGACATCTCGCTGTTCGGGCTCGCCCCGCAGGGCACCTCCGGGCTGTTCATGGCCGGCACGGTCCTCTCGGCGGCGTTCTTCATGCTCGTCGGCGGACGCGTCTCCGACACCCGCGACTCCCGCACGCCGATCCTCCTGACCTTCCTCGTCGTCTCGTTCGTCGGGTTCCTGCTGCTCGCGCGGGCCGGCTCGGTCCTCTCCTTGGGCCTCGCCTGCGTTTTCATCGGCGCGGGACAGGGCGGGACGAGCGGCCCGATGATGGCGCTGCTCGCTGACCTCACCCCCGACGAGCGCATGGGGCGCGCCTCGGGAACGAACAACGTCCTCGGCGACGTGGGGGGCGGGCTCGGCCCCATGGTGTCGCTCCCCCTCATCGAGGCGGTCGGCTTCACGCCGATCTACGCCGCCTGCGCCGCCCTCCCGCTGCTGGCCGGCGTCGTCCTCCTCTTCGGAGTCCGACGGGAGACCGGGACGTTCCTCCCCGGACGCGTCGCGGACGGGGCGGGATCGAGCGACCCGTCGAGCGTGGCCGACTCGTAGTCGAATGCGTCCTCGACCCCGGGTAGACACGATTTATAAATAAACGCAGGCGGTGGCGCGCGCCTCCGAGCGGCCGACGGGCCGCGAGGAGCGCGTGCGAGGGACGCGGTGAGCGCTCGAAGAGCGCGAACCGCGAGGCTGGGGAGGTGTGAGGTGCGGTCGCTGTGCGGGACGGGAATCAAAGGGGCAGCCGCGAGGAGCCCGTAGGCGACGTAAGCACCGCAGCGAAGGAACGGAGTGACTGAGCGAGGAGCGCAGCGAGCGTACGGGCTCCTCGCGGGTGGGGCTTTGGCGGTGTTCATCGCGGTAGCGGCTACGTATCGCCGAGCGGGTGGGGCTTTGGCGGTGTTCATCGCGGTAGCGGCCACGTATCGCCGAGCGGGTGGGGCTTTGGCGGTGTTCACCGCGGTAGCGACCACGTATCGCCGAGCGGCTGGGACTTTGACGGTGTTTGCCCCTGGTCAGCGGTCAACGATTTATAAATAAACGGCGGGAGAGCTATCGGAGCTCCACTCGACACCGAGTATCCATTTATAAACACACATTGAACAGACGTGCTTCGTCGAACGAGTGGTTCACCGGCATGTAAGCCACTCGTAAGGTGTGCGAACCGCTGACTCCCCCTACCCGAAAGAACAACCGTTAAAAGTCGGCGTCGGGTTCATACGGACATGGCTGGAACTATCGAAGCGCTCGTCCCCGGCGGGCAGGCCAACCCCGGCCCGCCGCTCGGTCCCGAGCTCGGACCGACGCCGGTGGACGTTCAGGACGTCGTCGAGGAGATCAACGACGAGACCGCTGCCTTCGACGGCATGGAGGTGCCCGTCACCGTCGAGTACGACGACGACGGCTCCTTCACCATCGAGGTCGGCGTGCCGCCCACGGCGGAGCTCATCAAGGACGAGGCCGGCTTCGACACCGGCTCCGGCGAGCCGCAGGAGAACTTCGTCGCCGACATGTCGATCGAACAGGTGAAGAAGGTCGCCGAGCAGAAGTCGAGCGACCTGCTCGCGTACGACACGAAGGCCGCCGCCAAGGAGGTCGGCGGCACCTGCGCCTCCCTCGGCGTCACCATCGAGGGCGAGGACGCCCGGACGTTCGACGACCGCGTCGACGCCGGCGAGTACGACGACGTCCTCGACGAGTAACGTCCCTTTTCACGCCTTTCGGCGGTTTTGCGTCGGTGTTCGTAGGTCGGACTACGTCAGACGCGGTCTCTGTCTGTACGGGCGCGTCGCCTCGTCGAGCGTGGCAACGGCGGGCCCGTCGGGTGAGAGACTGAACTCCGGCGCGTATGCGTGAAAAACGCGGTTCGAGGGCCGACGGCCTCGTCCCCGCCGGTCACACGGCCGGCCGTTCGGACGGTTCCGACTCGGACGTCCGTTCCGTGACCGGCCGCACGTCGTCCCACGTCCAGCCGAGGATCGCGGCCGCGGCGACGAGCGCGTAGAACTGGACGAACACGCCCGCGATCGTTCCGAGGACCGGGACCACCGAGAGCACGCCCACCGCGAGCGCGCCGGCGAGGACGACGACGGCGGCCGTCAGCCAGCCGGTCGCGTACGCCCGCTTCGAGACGACGCTCCAGAGCGTACCGAGCGCGAAGCCGTCGCCGACCTCCCCGGAGTCGGCGACCGCCGCGATCGCCGCGGGCGTGACGTAGAGCCCGACGAGCGAGGCGAGGAAGGCGAGGAGCCCGCCGACGAGAACGATCAGTCCGACCACGACCGTCCCGGCGCCGGCGGACTCGCCGCCCGGCACCGCGACGAACGCGCCGAGGCTGAGTACCGCCGCGACCGCGACGACTCCCAGCGGCAGCAGCGAGTAGACGAACGTGACGACGAACGCCTTCAGCCCGTCGACGAGGAGCTCTCCCCACGCGTCGAATACCGGCGGCTCGTCGTCGCCTCCGGCGGTCCGTCGGAGGACGCGAACGACGTAGCCGAGCACGGCGAACGCCGGGATCAACAGCGGGCTCGCGAGGAGTAGGACGCCGCCGATCAGGACCGTGACGAGGGCGTCGTCGCCCTCGCGAAGGTAGTTGAGAGACGCTTCTATCATGGTGTGTCCCGTGTACTAACGCGCCGTGAGCTATTAAACTAGTACGGCGAGCGAGGGGGAAAGCGCCGCGAGTGGCCCCGAGCGTGCCGGCGGCCGGGGTCGGAGTTCCCGCGACCCGCGTCGGACGTTCCCGCGACCCGCGTCGGACGTTCCCGCGACCCGCGTCGGACGTTCCCGCGACCCGCGTCGGACGTTCCCGCAACCGGGGTCGGACGTTCCCGCGACCCGCGTCGGACGTTCCCGCGACCCGCGTCGGACGTTCCCGCAACCGGGGTCGGAGTTCCCGCGACCCGCGCCGGACGCACCGGCGGTCGGAGCCGGCAACTTATCTCCGACCCGGAGCGATACGTGGACGTGCCCGATCTCAACCCGATCGCGAAGCGGATCCACAACGTCCAGCCCCGACCGGTTCGGCTCGAACTCGACTCCGGCGAGACCGGCGTCTTCGAGTTCTCGTCGACGGAGTTCTTCCAGCGGGAGTTCCGCGGCGAGGGCGTCCGGACCGACGCCGACCCGGACGCCGAGTTCCGGCTGATCAGCTCCGATGACTACGAGGAGATCCTGCTCGGTCGCTCGGGGCCCGACGAGGAGGGGTGGTCGATGGTCGGCGAGGTGGTCGCGGCCGAGCGCGCCGAGGAGTAGCCGGACCGCCTCGTCAGCGGAGCGCGCTCAGCGGACGACCGTGACGGGCACCTCGGCGCGGCGCACCACGCCCTCAGCGACGCTGCCGAGGAGGACCCGCGAGAGGCCGGTCCGGCCCCGGCTCGCCAGCACGAGGTGGTCGAACGGCTCGCCGGCCTCGCCGTCTTCGCCGACCGGCTTCTCTCCGCCCGCCACGGCGAGGATCGTCTTCGTCGGGCGACCGACCTCCAGTCTCGTCCCGATCTCTCGGTCGACCGCGTCGGCCGCCTCGGAGAGGACCCGCTCGCCGCGCTGCTTGGCGCTGGCGTACCACTGGTCGGAGGCCCCCGGGAACCCGCCGTCCGCGCCGGTCGCGGAGTCGGCGGGGTTGATCACGTGGAGGGCGGTGAGGTCCGCGTCCGGCCACTCGTCGGCCGCGAACCGCAGCGCCTCGGCCGCCTCTTCCGACCCGTCCACCGCGACGAGGATGCGCTTGCTCATACGCGGCGGTTCGACTGCTCCGGACAAAAAGGGCGGCGATGAGTTCGAGTCGGCGACAATCCGCCGCGAGAGGCGCACGCCGAGGCCCGCGATGTGCGGACACAAGACACTTGCCCGGCACCCGACCACCGACTCGCATGAGCACCCCGTACGCGCAGTCGCAGCTGGCGTCGGTCACCGCCCGCGGCGGCGCGTGGCTGATCGACATCGTCGCGAGCCTCGCCGCCGCCGCCGTCGTCTCGCTTCCGGTCGGCGCCGTTTCGGGCGGCCTCGCCGACCTCGCGTTCCTCCTCGTTCCGGTCGGCTGGTACGTCGTGCCGGAGGCGGTCCGGGGCCACACGCCGGGGAAGTGGATCGTCGGGATCGAAGTCGTCGACGCGAACGGCGACGAGATCTCCGCGGTCGCCGCGGTCGCGCGAAACGTCACCAAGATTCTCGGCGGCGCCTCGATTTTGGCGATCCTCGCCGGCGTCGTGTTCATCGCCGACTCGCGCGACAACCAGCGGCTCGGCGACCGGTGGGCGGATACGATCGTCGTGCGAGTCTAACGGGGCTCCGCCGTCAGTCGTGCCGCGTCACGCACTCCGAGAGGCCGATCAGCTCGACGGGCTCGGAGTTGTCCGGCGAGTAGACGACCATCTGCCCCTTCTCCATGTACGGCACCTTGCCGGCGAGGTTCGACGGGATGTTGACGCTGGAGATCGCGTCCTCGTCGCCGAGGTTCAAGACGATCTTCGTGTTCACCTGCTTGAACACCGACTCGGCCACGTCCTGGGGGTCCTGCGTGATCAGGAACAGGCCCAGCCGCTCCTTTCGGCCCTGCTTCGCGGCCTCCGTGAACTTCTGGACCACCTTCTGGGCCTGGACGTTGTCGGCGTCGGCGAGGAAGTTGTGCGCCTCGTCCATCCCGACGAGGAGCGGCGTCTCCTTGATCCGGTCGCTCTCCGGGTCGTTCGAGAGCTTGTCGTCGACGAGTAGCCCCGCGACCGCGAGGACGACGATCTCCTTCTGCCGGGAGGTCGGCAGGTGGTAGGTTGGGACGACCGAGAGCCCGCCGGGGCGCACGAGGGTGCGGTCCAGCTCCGTGATCGGCTTCGCGTCCTGATCGAAGATCCCGCTCGGGACCCCGCGGACCCGCCGTTTGACCGCGTCGAACGTCGCCTCGTGGATCCGACCGCTCTCGTGGAGCTCCTCTTTGAGCGCCGGGTCGTCGAGGTACGAGAGGAACTCGCTGTAGGTGCCCGCGTCGCCGTAGTTGTCGAAGAACCGGTTGATGAGGGTCAACAGCGCGGGGTACTGGTTGTCGTTGAGCCCGGAGCCGGCGACCAGCCACGGCATGTCCTTCGCCAGCGAGAAGGGGATCGTGAACTCGACGCGCTCGGCGCGGTGCCCCTCGCCGGGGTACGTCGCGTTCGCGACGCGGGGCACGAGGGCGACGGTGTCGTCGTGGCCCCCGTGGGCGATCCCCTCGCGTTCCAGCCGGCGCGCGAACGCGTCGTCGAGGTCGGGGTTGTCGTCGTGCATCTGCGCGTACTCGTCCTGCGGGTCGAACTGGACGACTGCCATTCGCGATTCGCGGCCGTCGCCCATCGGGTAGGTTCGGTCGGAGTCGAGGTACTGGCGGAGGACGTTCTTCGAGGCGTGGGTCTTCCCGGAACCGGTGCCGCCGGCGACGAGCGTGTGCCGGAACGCGAGCGGGTCGCCGTCGCCGTAGTCGTCCTTGACGCGGTAGTCGACCGTCGGGGGCTCCGCCGCGGTGCGGACCTTCTCGCCCCCGACGGAGAGGTGGCCGAGGAAGACGCCGTCGTCGGGGATCTTCAGCCCCGTCTTGATCTCGGCGTCGTCGTCGGCCTCCTCGACGACCGCGCCCGGCTTCGGCACGCGGTCCGTCATCCGGCGTTTCATCCCCTCGCCCTCGCCGTAGACGACGGACATCGGCTCCAGGTCGGCGACGAACTTGTAGTCGCGCTCGGCGAACTCCTCGCGGCGCATCTGCCGGCGGGCGTGGATCTCGGTCGCGTCGTCGGACTGGAACTCCTGCGCGTACTCCAGTCCCGTGATCCGACAGAACAGCCGCTCGCCGTCCGGGTACGGGATCAGGAGGTACTTTCCGAGCCGCACCGACTCGCGGTTGCCGGTCGTGACGAACGCCTTCAGCGACGTCTCGTCTTCCTCCTCGGCCACGCGGAGCCCCTGAGAGACCGACACGACGCCGAGCCCCGCGTCGCTGCCGGCCGGCGTCGCGTCGTAGGCGGCGAACGCCTCGTCTTCCGCGTCGCCGCGCGCGTCAGCGGTCCCGGCTTCGGTCGCCGAATCACCCCCCGCATCGGCCGCACTCCCGCCGTCGGCCGCCGAGGCAACCCCGCCGTCGGCCGTGGAGTCGCCTCCGCCGTCGGCCTCGCTCGGCGCGCCGTCGTCGCCGTCACCGTCTCCGGTGAACTCGGTGAAATCCTCCAGCGTCATGGCGTATCCACCGACCGCTGGGCCGAAAGCGTTTGCCCTCCCGCCGGGACGCACGGGAACCCCTCCCGCGGCGCCCTTATCCCGCTCGACCCCGTACCCGTGCCATGATACTCGTTCGCGGCAGCGGAGGCGGGACGGACCTCACCGGTACGGTGTTCGAGCGCGGCGAAGAGCCGCCGGCGTACAAGGGCGCGCCCGACGAGGACGCGCCGTACGTGTGGGTATGCGACTCCTTCTACGAGGTCGAGAGCGGCGGCTCCCCGCTCGTCGTCGACGGCGAGGAGATCCGCGTCGCCTTCGAGGAGCCGATGCCCCGCGGGTTCGACACGCGCGACCAGGCGGTCGAGGCGGCCCGCGACCACGTCCGGACGCAGTTCGCGCGGATCGGCGTCGACCCCGACGAGGTCGACGTCGAGGTGACCGCGGCGGACCCCGCCTGAGTCTCGCCTCGCTTTTACCTGTCCCGCCTCGGTACGGGTCGGTATGTCCGAACCGTCGGAGGACTTCGACCCCGAGTCTCGGGAGGAGCGCGAGGTCGCCGCCGAGGCCGCCGGCGACCGGTCCGATTTCCTCTCGCTGATGGGCCACGCATACCGCGGCGAGCTCGGACGGACGAGCTCGTGGCGGACCCGCATCGACCGCACGACCAACTGGGCGGTCGTGGTGACCGCGTCCCTGCTCACGTGGACCTTCTCGAGCGCGTCGCGGCCGCACTACGTGCTGCTCATCGGGCTCGTCATGCTCAGCGTCTTCCTCGGCATCGAGACGCGTCGGTACCGCACCTTCGACGTGTGGCGGTCCCGCGTCCGGCTGCTGGAGGAGAACGTGTTCACGAACGCCCTCGATCCGGAGGGCGTCGAGCAGTCAAACTGGCGGGCGCTGCTGAGCGAGGACCTCCGCGAGCCGACGATCAAGATGCCGGCCGTCGAGGCGGTCTCGCGGCGTCTCCGACGGGTGTACGCGCCGCTCGTCTCCGTCCTCGTCGCCGCGTGGGTCGTGCGGCTCACGGTGTTCACCGCCGCCGGAAACGGCGTCGTCGCGACGGCGTCGGTTGGGCCGATCCCCGGCGCGCTCGTGCTCGCGCTCGTCGGCGGGTTCTACGTCGTCGTGATCGCGCTGACGGTTCGGCGGGCGCCGAGACGAGCTAAAGGAGAGATGCAGGCCGCCGAGGACACCGAGGAGTGGGAGTGAACCGGTACGGCCTCGCGAAGCCAGACGAGGCGATCCGCGACTCCCGCAACCCCTTTTCGCTCGGGGCACTACCGAACCGTATGACCGAGCTACCGGACCGCGTCGTGGGCGACGCGCGGACGAGCGACTTCGGGTGGAGCCTCCTCACGGACCTGACCGACATCGGGAATCGAATGGCCGGTTCGGCCGGCGAGCGGCGCGGCGCGGAGCGCGTCGTCGAGGCGTTCGAGGCGGCCGGCCTGCGGAACGCCGGGCTCGACGAGTTCGAGATCCCCGGCTGGTGGCGCGGCGACTCCTCGCTGTCGGTGTCGGGCGCGGTGGAGCGGCACCACGGGAACTCCCACGAGGTGATCGCGCTGCCCGGGACCCCGAGCGGCGAGGTGACGGCCCCCCTCGTCGACGTCGGCGACGGCACCGACGAGGAGTTCGCGGCCGCGGGCGAGGCGCTGGACGGCGCGGTCGCGATGGCCTCCTCTCGCACGCCGGAGAGCCACGACCGGTGGATCCACCGGATGGAGAAGTACGTCGCGGCGGCGGAACGCGGCGCGGTCGGGTTCGTCTTCCGGAACCACATCGAGGGGGCGCTCCCGCCCACCGGCGAGATCGGGTACCACAACCGACCAGGGCCGATCCCCGCCGTCGGCGTCTCGAAGGAGGTCGGCGACCGGCTCTCGCGGCTCGCCGAGACGGCCGCGAACGGCGACGGCGGAGGCGGCCGCGGCTCGGGAGCCGACCGCCCGACCGTCTCGCTCGACGTCGACTGCCGCAACGAGCCGACGACCTCGGTGAACGCGGTCGCGGAGGTCGGTCCGGACACCGAGGAGGCGGTGTACCTCACCGCCCACGTCGACGCCCACGACGTGAGCGACGGCGCCAACGACAACGGCGCGGGGTCGGCGCTCGTCGCGGAGGTCGGTCGCCTGCTCGCGACGGTCGAGGGCGACCTCGACACGCGGGTGCGCCTCGTCACCTTCGGCTCGGAGGAGATCGGGCTGTGGGGGGCATACCACTCGGCGGAGACGACCCCGAAGGAGGATATCGCCTGCGTGGTGAACCTCGACGGCGCGTGTAGCTCGCGGAACCTCCGCGTGGGGACGAACGGGTTCGACGGGATGCGCGAGCCGTTCGAGGCGGTCGCGGACGCGTTCGATGCCTCCCTGACGACCGGCGAGACGATCTCGCCCCACGGCGACCAGTGGGCGTTCGTTCAGGAGGGAATCCCGGCCGTGATGGCGTCGACGACGAGCGACCAGTCAGGGCGCGGCTGGGGCCACACTCACGCCGACACCCTCGACAAGCTCGACTCCCGCGACCTCCGCGAGGTGGCGACGCTCGTGACCGCGGCCGTCTACCGGTTCGCGACGGGTGACGTGGCGGCGGACCACCGATCGCGGGAGTCGATCCGCGACGCCATCGACGAGGGGTACGTCGAGGAGCTGAAGACGGGCGGGCGGTGGCCCTACGACGGGTAAGCCCGGGAGGTCGACGCAAGACACCCGGCAGAGGCCGGCGTCGAGTCCGGACCGCGCGCCGCGTCAGTCGAGCGCCGAGGCGCGGGCCGCCGCGAACGGGACCAGCATCTCCGCCGGGTTGAGCCCGCCGTGCATCCCGACGTACGACAGTTTCTCCGGCTCGACGTCGCCGAACCACACTCCCGAGTCGCGGTGCGTGACGATCAGGTCGCCGCAGCGCCGTCGGAACCGGTCTGAGACCGGGCGGTCGCCGAAGAGGTCGCGGTCGATCGCCTTCCGCCGGGTGAACGTCCGCGCGTCGTGGTCCGAGAGCGCTCGCCGCGCGTCCGGGACCGTTCCCGGTCGCAGGTGGAGGTGAACGTTGCGGGGGCTGCCGGACATCTTGACCGGCGTGCCATCGGCGTGCCGTCGGAGGGTCCCCGTCACCGCCTCGTTCGCCGAGAGGTCGAGATTGGCGTCGGGGTCCGTGTTCACGTGGCCGTGGTCGGCCGTCACGAGCAGCAGCGTCCGCTCCGCGGTCCGCCGATCGACCCGCCGCAGAGCGGCGGTAACCTGCTCGCAGACGGTCGCCACCGTCTCGCCGTACGCCCGGCCGTCGGTGCCTTCGGCGTGGGAGACGTGGTCGACGTGCGGCACGTACGCGTAGACGTATCCGGGGTCGCCGCTCGCCGCGACCGCCGCCGACAGGCGCTCGCCGAACGAACCGAGGCCGTCGTAGACGTGCTGGGTCACGTCCTCGCCGCCGGCGTCGAACGGCTGGAGGCGGTGACAGTCGACCCCCGCGTCGCGCATCCGAGCGTAGAGCGACTCGCATCCGACGACCGACCCCTCGGGGACTCGCTCCGCCACCGCGCCCGATTCCACATCCCCCCCGAGCGGCAGGAACGCCGTGTCCAACCGGGGGTCGTAGACGTTCCACCCGACGCACCCGTGTTCACACGGGAGTCGCCCCGTCTCGAGCGTGGTGATCGCCGCCGCGGTCTCGGACGGGTAGACCGAGGTGAGCGGGGTCACCGTTCCCGCCTCGGTGAGCCGGTCGAGGAGGTCACACCGTGGACGGTGGCGCTTCCAGCCGTCGAGGCCGAACCCGTCGACGAGGAGGAGGACGACCGTGTCCACGTCCGTCTCGACGCCGTCGAACACGTCGCTCGGGAGGGCGCGGCGGCCGCCGGCGTCGAGCACCGATCGGACGGTGTCCGGGACGTTCCCGAAGCAGTAGTCCTCGTACGCCGGGAAGAGGTAGCCGTCGCGCTGCTGACGGTCTCGAAGGACCCGCTCGATATCGTCTCGAAACACGGTAGCGGTCGTAGAGAGGTCCCGACGCCCTCCGGGCGGATCGTTTCTTAACCTGTCGTGAGCATCTCGTCGGTCCTCGGCGAGCGCCTCTCGGCGTGGCCGCGAGGGGACCGGCGGGGCGGGGCGCCGGCCCCGAGTCCGGCGCGGCGGCTCGCGGACGGCTCGTCAGGCCGCCGCTCGGCTCACTCCTCGTCGGAACCGTCGCAGACGCCGAGCGGGAGCGACTCGGGGGCGTCGCCGTCCGCGTCGAGGCCGGCGTACGCGTCGTCGATGAGCCGGGCTAACTGCGTCTCGGGGCTCACGCCGCGGGCGGCGGCGAGGGCCGCGAGCCGCTCGTACTGCTCGTCCGGCACGGTCACCGTTCCCTCGTCCATACGCGGCGCTCCGTCCCGAAGCTACAAAAGCGTTGGT
>NZ_NEWI01000001.1:0-83127 GCF_002135005.1 Halorubrum sp. SD612
TTCGGATCACGCTCGTCCGCGAGCTGCTCGCGGACGCGCTCAACTGAAAGATCGGGAATCTTGTTCCCGTCCTTGGACATACTCAAACGATGAGCTTCTGTGTCTCAAAACTTTCGACGTTAAGTATAGTACGCGTGTTCTTGATGCGCTTGAGGATACAGAGACACCGTTGACACGTGTCGTGAGTGTCCCTCGACCGCATGGGGCTGATGCCGGTGAACAATCGCTGGAACAGCATCTCGTGCAGCATCCAAAGGCGGTCGATTACGTGGTGTTGATGGATGCTCACGGCCGCCGTTCGATCCGTCGAAAGATTCAGAACCGCGACCTCGAGGCGCGTGTAGTGCCACCGACTTTTCTCTTCTACATTCTCTACGATAACGATCTCATCTCGCGAACAGCGTTTTGTGAAACGTGTGCTGAACTTCTCAAAAGCGAAGGGTGGACAGGCTATCACGCCGTCGATGCTGCGTGGGAGGGGATTCCAGTCGACTGCTCAGACGTCATTGACTCGGATCTCCTTCCACCTTCATGATTATAAGGCTCTGATGGGATGAAAGCCTGCTAAGTCCCCAGGGTGCGTAAATAGGTACTGGGGTGGTCAAAGGCCGATGATTCAACAGCGTCTCAGAACGCGTGGCTCTGATTGGCCTACGTGCCAAGGAAGCACCATCATGGGAGGCCGCCCGGATGCCGCCCCCGAAACTCGGTCGCAATCCATCGATACCGGCATCGTTCCATGCGTGTGCCCAGCGACTGCTGTTGGCTTGTGAAACCCCGACGCGTCTGGCTGCTTCTTCCAGTACATCGCCCGCGTAGAGGTTCTTCACGAAACACAGACGGCGGACGAGCCGAGCCTCGTCCGCCTTCTGGGCTTCGTTAATCGCTCTATCGAGGGCCTCCTCAGAGAGATGCTCCGTCACGTCGAACCGGCGAGTTCCTATCATACACTCTATAAGTTCTGTGAGTATCCATACTTTGCGCAGACCACTCCGACGCGAACCTCTTCGACGATCTTCCCAGCCTCATCCATTACTGCCACCTGTGCGTACCGTTTGTGGACGTCGATTCCGAGGTACATGGTTGGTTCACCCGGGACGCCAGTGCGTGAAGCAGAGATTCACCTATTCGGGCTTTCCCGGATGCCGCGGGTCGCGGCATCCGGGCTGTAACGCCCATGACTCGGCTTCTTTCGCACACGGACCAGTCAACAAAACGTACTCTGTGGCACGAAATCCAGGTCGGTCTCTTGCGCCCCATATCTTGTTTCACGCTCTGCTAGGGTAGCAGCGTTTCCATCGAGTCAACAGAGCCAACATTGTGTGATTTTACAGCTTGACACCAATAGTCTCAGATTGGGAGAGGGGAACGATATCCTCGCTTAGAGGTCGCTATTCAACACGGCAGTCGTTACTGTGATCCGATTGGCCAGCAGCATTCCATAGGTGAATCCTCTCAAAGACAGATATGAAACTACTTCGGTTCCTCATCTTTTTTTCCGCATATATTCCTCAAATCCGGGATCGTAGGGCACCGGATCATAGACTTCCTCAACGAACTCAATGCCGTCTTCCATCAAACGGCGAGTTCGTAGAAAGTCAGCATACACCTCGCCCATCTCGAACACATCCAGTAGGTACCGTACTCGCTCACCTCGTGTTGTCAATGCGTATCGAACTGCATTCCCGTGGTCAGACGGATGCGTAGTTTCTCTCAATACGTCCAAGTCTGTCGCTTCCTCAAGCCGATTTGAGAGTGTATTCCGGGTGACGTGGACTTGAGCAGCCAAGTCAGAAAACGTATTCCCGTGTTCTTCGTCGATTTTGACCAGAATTCCGATTCCACCTTCACGGCGTAGAAACTCACAGACGGCCTCGACCACGTCATCCATTATGTGGTGATGTCCCAGCAATGTCAGTATAGAACCCGTTTCGGTGCAAATTCTACCAAAATAGAGTCCTTGTCGAGTCACCCTCGCTGAAATCAGTGTAAACTCCATTTAAATTGAGTTTGCGTATACTCTGAAACCCGACTGAAATATCAGGTTAATCACCTTCGCGAGACAAGCGATGATCGGATATCAGAAATTTCCCCCACGATGTTGGGTTGAAATCAACTAATAATCCTGATAACACATGCTCGCAATCCATCCAACATCTACGGCGCTCACCAACACCGCCATCACACCTGGCGTTGCGTGGTGGATCTTGAACAGGTTGCTGTGGGGGTGGAGCCGATGACGGAGGAAACCGACTCTAATTTTGGTCCAATAACAAGTCTTGGAACCCAAGCAGACAATATTATTGACGAGAACACGGAGTGGGTGGATCTGGTTGAGAAGCTTGACATCTATCGGTTTGAACGACGGGATGAATACCCGGATTGGCACGATTCGATACCATTCCGCCGCATGTTTCTCGCATACGTGTGGGCGAAAGCGGAAGATATCTCTCTGACGACGATTCCAAGCCAGCTTGAAGCAAATCCAGAGTTGGCCACTGCGATCGGCTTTGACCTTGACGATCTCCCCTCAGAGAGTACGTGTAAGCCAACGCGATTAGAGGAGGGGCGATTCGAAGAACTTCAGCCAACTGTTGAGCGTGGGGTCACAGAAATTCGGAGGATTGCGGCTGAACGAGGATCGCCGATCGGGAATGACCTCCTCTCGTACTACAACGACGACAGTAGCGACGGGCGCTCAGAGCCGACAAAACGGACGAAAAATCGGCTCCTCAGAGGGAAGATGAATGAGGTGCTTGAAGAGATCAATACCGTCATTTTGCCCTCAATGTGGCTTCTACGCCCTGAAGAGCCAGTATACGAGGAGGATGAACTCTTGACTCACGAAGCGGTCGCCGCGATTGGACAGATGGCTGCGAATGGGGCTGGTGAGGTTATGGGGGATAAAAAGAACCCAGAGGGTAATCCGGATGATCCATTCGATGCTGACGGCCCAACAGGGGAAACGCTCCTTGAAGCAATCAAGGAGATGTCTGTCGATGAGACTACGACGATGATCAATTTCGCTCTGCGGAAATCCTACACGCGAGCGAAGCCAAAGCTCCGAGAGTTACACAATGCAAGTGACGAGCGAGGACGATTCGGGATCCACTCGATGGTCGCGATAGATATCACCTATGTCGTCTATCGTGGAGAGCGAGAGGGGCTTGAATGGCTCCAAGGCGCTCCTGACCACAAGGATTACCAGTGGTGTCACAAGTTCGCAACAGCAACAGTTGTCGGCGAGAACATCCATTTTGTCCTAGCAGTCTGCCCGCTGGGCAGTACAGACTACGCAGCGAACAAGGCGTATCCAGGTGACGACGATCAATCGTACTTCATCGGGGATGTCGCTCGCCGTTTGCTTTCGCAGGCGGACCAATACGTGAGTATCAAGCGGGTGTTCGCTGATCGAGAGTTCGCTGCCGCCGACGTAATCACCGCACTCGAGGAGCGAAACCTCCAATACGTGATGCCGATCTCGCGAAATGACCGTATCAAGCGCAAATGTAACCAGTTCGACCAGCTCAAACGAGGCTATACGGAGATAGAGGATGACCGAGAGTTGTACGTCGAGAAAGACTATCCACTCCGAGGGCAGGTAAAGAACTCAAGGTCGAATACGAGAGTAACGGCGAATTTGGTGATTCTTCCGCCCGACGAAGATGATCCGACTCGTGGCCATTCGCCACAGCCGTTCATCACTAACGAAGAGGCGAATGACGAGATTGCGCTGGATCGTCGACGGACGACAGAGCGTATCGAGCGGTACAATAACCGAGCGACGATCGAGAACAGCTACGCGTCGATTAAGGAGTGTGCGGCGTGGAGAACATCGAAGGAGTTCGAGGTCCGCTGGTTCCACTTTGCATTCGGGTGTGTCGTATACAACCTGTGGTTGTTGACTGATTTTCTTGTGAAGGACCGAATCGGCGTAATTGAGACAACCCTAGAGCCAGAGATCACACTGAAACGGTTTTTGAGTCGAGCTGACGATCTGCTCGTGAAGCTCATATAGCCTCTTCAGTTCTGTGTTTGCCTTGGGTGAGAGCTATCAGTAGCCGTTCTTTTTGATTTCACCCATCTATGCCAGAATATCTATTTATATCTGATTTTTTAGAATAAATTACCTTCTTATCAGCAGTATTTCGCCAATAGATCGCCAAAATCCTTCTTAATCCGTGAACCCATTTGGGGCCATTCGCAGCGACACACCTATAGATTCTATATATCGATATAAGATTTATCAGACAAGTAGTGAGGCTCGATCGTATGAAAATAAGCTTCAGAAGAGCTCATACGCTATTATAGCTAATACCCGCACCTACTTTGGATTAGTGTAGTAGTCACAAGTAGATTTTTGAGGATGCCCGCTGTCGGTGAAGCTAAATCGATGGTACAGCCAACTGACGGCCCTCAACCCGGGGACACGACTAGTGGAACACCACTCGACGAGCCCCTGACCGATTTTCTCGACGCCAAGGCGAAGACACTTGGCGAGTCCGAGGACGGAACGACGCAGCGATCCGGCAATTACGTTCAAGCGCTCGAACGCGTCGTCCCGGACTGGATCGAATGGATGAATGGCCAAGGCGTGGCTACCGTAGAAGCGGTCGACAGTCGTCACCTCGCCCGGTATGCCGGTCACCTCGCCCGACGGGTGAATGTCCGTCGAGCCAGCAATGACACGGACGGGATCACAGCAGCCACTGCGTGGAACTACTACTCGCTCGTCTCCGCATACCTCCGTTACTGCCAGCAGTGGGAGTACATCCCAGAGAACCCCGCGGATACCGACCGCGCAAAAGACGAAATGCCTGACCGGCCCGCAACCGACTCTAGCAAACAGCAGTTCTGGTCGACCCAGCAGCGCGAGACAATCGTCTCGTACGTCGACGAGCGAGCGTATGCGGCGATTGATGCGGATCCGCAGAGCCGAGAAGCACTCACAGCTGCCCGTGACCGGGCGCTCGTCTACGTCATCGGATTCTCTGGCGTCCGCGGTGCCGAGGTCCTCGCCTCTAGTCGCGATGACCGGCGGACGGGAATCACATGGGAGGATATCGATACTGACCAGGAGGTATTGACAGTTCTCGGCAAAAGCCAGCAAATCGAGAAGGCACCGCTGACAGATCGTCCCGTTAGTGCCCTCAACCGCTGGCAGACGCTCCTCGACCCGCCCACCGATGTGTGGCCCGTGTTCCCTTCGTTCCACCTCGCATCCCTGCGGGATGCTGCGCGAAGTCAACTTCAGGAGCGTGACGCCGATCCAGAGACTATTGATACGGTTACGAGTCTCGGCACCGCAGACCTCGTTGATGCCTTTCGTGAACGGGACCTCACCCCGCCGGCTCTAACTACGGAAGGCGGCCGATACACGCTCAAAAAGCACTCTCAGGCAGCCGCTGTGGACTGTTCAGACGACTCGAAAGCGTATCTCACCCTCCACGGCGCTCGCCGTGGCGTTGGTGAGGCGTACTACGATGCAGCGGGGTTCAGTGACGCGCAACGGGTCCTCCGACACGAGGATCCATCAACGACATCGAAGATGTATGCCCACAAGGAGGCGGGTGAACTCTCTGACGTGGGCAGCGACATTTTCTCAGCGGATGAGTAGCTATCGTCGGCCGGCTGTCCGTGAATGCTGACTGTCTAATAAACCATATACTGCGATATCATTCGAGCGCGTATCCCCACCCTTCGAGCACGTCGACAACATCATCCGTGTGTTGAAGTCCAACCAGCAGCGCTGCCTCACGGAGATCCGCTTTCCGCACGCTTTCTCCGAGTCGGCTCTCAATAATCGACTTCTGTGTCCGCTGGACGTTCAGCGTGTCTTCTTGGAGGTGGAGCTGGACCGTTTGTTCTCGCCCGTCTGTGATGCTGTTTCGGCGTAATATCCACGGAATGTCACTCCTTGCTGTGTCGCGTCCGCTATTGTCGGCGCTGCTGCTCGCTCCAGTCTCTATCTCCACCTCAGTTGTCTCTGCCTGGTCGCTTTTCGAGTCCATGTCGGACGAGGAAGCGGGTTCGACCTCCGGCTCATCGTCGTCCTCTTCCTCGTCCTCCCACCCATTCACAGTGCCCTCTTTGAATCCCCCCATCAGACGGTCACCTCCTCAGGATCGTCCAACGCGCCTGGCTCAGGCGGCGAAGGCGCCACAATGCCGCCCTGCGTCTCAAGCGAGCGAGCAATTCGATCGAACTTTGCCAGCGTCTCAACCTCGTAGTCGCGGCGTCGGCTCCGGTGCGTTCGCACAAATTCAAACGCACTACACTGGTGTCGCCAACAGCCCTCCATCATCGATGTTCGGTCGCCGATCACCTCCGGAACCTCGAAGGGCACGTCCTCGATGATCTCGTTTTGATCTCTCGTCCCCTTGAACTCGATTGGGACGGCTCCAAGCACCCCAACTTCGATATTCAATTCATCCGCGAAGTTCGTCGCAAGCTCCTCTAAGCCCTCAACGGACGCTTCTCCCTTTGCGGACGGCTCAAACGGAATGAGGAGGTTCCTCGTCGCATAGATCGCATTATAGAGATGATCTGACTCCGTTGCTGGAGGATCACAGATAAGAACATCATACCGGTCCGGCACATCGTTCTCAACGAGGACACGCCGGAGTTGCGCGTAGATGTTGTACGCATCGCCGAAGTCTTCGGCCCGACTTTTCTCTCGTGCTAAGTGGTCTGAGAGATCTGAAAGGGTGTTGTGTTCCGGAATAATATCAATACCCTCTGCCGTCCGAATCAGATCGTCGAAGTTGCCACCCGGGTTATCGACAAGGTGTCGCACGAGACTGTCTGCTGCTGAATCACTCCGGTCGTCGTCGACGTCGAACAGCCGACTCAGGTTCCCGTCCTGTGGATCGAGCGGAAGCACCAACACATCAAGCCCCGCTCGGGCGTGCGCACAGGCGATATTCGCGGTTAGCGACGTCTTCCCGACGCCGCCAGCCTCGCTGTAAACCGTGTACGAGAGCATACAGCATTATTAGAGACATACCACATAAATATACGTCAGACATTCATCTATGACTCTTATCTATCTTAGACCTCTAAGTAAGATCTCTAAATAAGACTACTGAGTAAGGTTTCATACTCAGATATGTAAGAAAGGCGTCTTTCCTAGATTTCTCAGATAGAGGGATAAGGCATCTAACACATATTTGTATGTGATATGCTCAAGGCCCAAACCCGATCTGTGATAGCTCCCCCACGACTACGGTAGTTGATCTTTTATTAGAAAAAATATAAATTTATACCGCCACCCTCAGCTGGGAATTGGCTTGGACTCAACATTTCGTTTACATGATCTTGGTAACATAACCTGTATTGTGTGGCGCAGTGACTGCCTCCCTCAGTATTGCTCTACTCAGTATTTTTGACGTCCTCCACTGACGTTCTAGGGGCCCAAGTTGATACGGGTCACTCTAATTGTGTATATTTATATAGACAGATATCGCCGCCAGAACTAACTATTTGACACACTTCGTAGCCAAATTAGCAAACAAACGGCTGGAATTTCATGCGAAAGATACTGTTGCCCAAGTCTTATTAGCAGGTGATGAGGTAGTGTGTCTGTTCACGATGACTGACAACCTCTACGTTGACCCGAATGCGCTTCCGCCACTTGACTCATTCTCACGACGATCCAGAGACGAATCAGTCTTATTTACTACTCCGACGCATTTCTCCGTCGACTACGAGATTAATCCGTACATGGTGTCCGGCGTGGACAGTTCCACTGCGAACCAACAGTGGCACGATCTCGTATCCAGATATGAGGATCTGGCCGACGTTTCGATCATGGATGTCGACGCGGTTTGGGACGATCTTAGCGAGGTCGAAGTTGCCCCGCCTGGGGAACTCCCAGATATTACCTTCTGCTCGAATCATGCCCTTTCGCTTCCAGATCGCGACGGGTTCCTGCTCGCGCAGATGGCAACTGAAGAACGACATGATGAGCCTGCTTACTTCAAGCAGTGGTGTACCAACCGGGATATTCCAACTGAGCAGCTTCGTACGGATGTTCCGTTCGAGGGGTGCGGCGATGCCCGCTGGCATCCGGGGCGTCGCCTCCTCTGGGGTGGTTACGGGCCACGAACTGACCTCGAGGCATACCGGGAAATAGCAGACCGCTACGATGTCGGCGTCGTTCCGCTTGAACTCACTGACGACTCATACTACCATCTCGATGTTTGCTTTTCAGCTATCGACGAACAGACGGCCGTTGTGTGTCCTGACGCATTTACTGACGCAGGCCGGAAAAAACTTGACACGTTATTTGAAACATTGATAGAAGTCTCACCAGAGGCAGCACAGGATCACTTCGCGTGTAACTGCCACTCGCTGTCAGGTGACGTCGTTGTCATCGAAGAGTCAAACCACCAAACTATCCACGCGCTCGAGTCACACGGGTATGAGACTCTCCATGTATCAACAGATGAATTTATGAAAGCAGGCGGCTCGGTGGCGTGTATGGCGTTTCCGTACTAAGCGGAAACGCGCCAGTATCGTCTGCGCTGTCGACAATAGCGATGAGTGACTCTGTTGAAATCCTTATCGAGTGATATATTTCGGCTCGGTCGAGGTCAATTCACAGATATTAAACAATGAAGAGAGAACGTTCAGATATGTATGAGACTCCGTTGTATTTGATGCTAATCGGGCTATCTCTCATACTCGTTTTTTCCGGGCCCTCAAATGGTGCCCTTCCAGCTGTCCTCCAAGCTACCGGTGGATTAATCGCCATCAGTAGCGGTGGAGTGCTTCTCAGAGATGTGTTCAGTCACTCGACAAATAACGGGTAAGCACCCTTCAGCGACCAGCTGTTTCAGACGATAATATATCTGAAGGACAGGATTTCAACAGAGCCCGATGAGTAAAAAAGAGCTCCCAGCAGCGTGGTATTTATGGAGAATCGAGGAGAGCGGCTCGCGCTTTAGCGCGGGGAGGGTGTCAAGACTGTGCGTCAGTATCGATATCGACGCCAGTGTACCGGCTCAGAGCCCCTAGCTCGCCAAACTCGGGCATGTCCACCCAGTCGTACGAGAACCGTTCTGCGGCCGGGTACGCGTAGTTGATCATCGCGCAATCTTCCCAGTTGGCCTCCTCCATCTGGATGAGCGCCTCCTCCCAGCGCTCCCTGGCGGCGTCGTCGCGGGTCGAGTTCTCTTGCATCGTGTTCCACGAGTCGCGAGCGGTCTGTGAGGCCTCGGTGTCGACCCAATTGAGCGCGACGAGCGGGTTTCCGCTGACCCCCTCGTTGTCCGTCGAGCGGGTGTTCGGCGGATACAGCAGCGCGAGGACGTTGAGCGGATCCGCCCACGACATCCCCCACTCGCCGAGCCCGGCCGGTCGGTTGCCAGCAAACTCGCGGTCAAGCAGCGTCGAGAACGGAGCCGTGCTGATGGAGACCTCGATGTGCGCAGCCGAGAGGCGGTCCCGGAGGTCATTGGAGATCTGCTCGTAGGTGGTGTCCTCGACGTTGAGAATCTCGAACTCGTACGGGTCGTCGTCGCTGTAGCCGGCCTCCTCCATGATCAGGCGGGCCTCCTCGATGTTCGACTCGTTGTATCCGTACGGGTAGTTCTCGCGGGCGTGTTCCTCCGCCGCTTCCGGGCCGCCCGGGAAGAGGGTCGCAGGCGTCATGTGATACCCCGGCTCGACTCGGCCCTTGTACGCGCTGTTGGCGATTTCTTCGTGATCCATCACCCACGCAACGGCCTTCCGAGCTGGCTCGATCACTTGGTCGTTGTTGAACAACATGAACTGCGTGCTCAACCCGGAAATCCGGAGGTAATCGACCATATCACCGTTCTGTACCGGCCCGTACTCACCAACTTGAAGGCCGTTGTCTTGCGTCTCGTTGACCGTCGCCAGCTCAGGATCATATTGGGCGGTCGGGATCGAGAACGCGTCGACGTTCCGGTTCATCGCGTAGTTGTACTGGGCGTTGGTGTCTTCGATCACCTGCCAGTGGACGCGGTCGACCATTGGCGCCTCGCCGTGGTACTCGTCGAAGGCAGTCACTGCCATCTCCTCGCCAGACGTCCACGTGTCAAACTCGAAGGGGCCGGTTCCAACCGGCGACGTAGTGAACTCGTCGTACTCCATTTCACCGTCATACCCCTCGATGTCACCGACGATTCCCTCTGGAAGGACGGCAAACGTCGCGTCTGACATGATATCGAGCGCCGCGTAGTATGGTGATGACAGCGTCACCTCGACCGTCCTGTCGTCAACAGCCTCCACGGCCATCGATCCGGGGACGTACTCTCCCTCTTCGTTTGTCTCGTGTTCGATCCCAAGGTCTGAGAGCAACAGGAACGCCGACGAGGAATCTGGAGACGCTGCGACGCGTTCCCAAGAGTATACAACGTCGGCAGCTCCGACCGAACTCCCGTTGTGAGCAACTACGTCTTCAGTGAGTGTGAAGGTGTACGTCAGCCCGTCATCGGAAATTTCGTACTCAGTCGCGAGCTGGTTAACAACGCCTGACTTTCCTTCCGGCTTCCCAACAAGCCCGTCGAAAACTTGGAAGATGACCTCATTGGCAGATGAAAGGACATTTGCTGGCGGGTCGAACGTGTTGATCGACGCGTTCAACAGGCGCAGCGTTTTCTCGCCATCGCTGGTTGTCTCAGCGCTCTCATCGTTGTCTTCACCATCAGTCGCGTTTCCACCGTCGTCCAACTCGTCTGGGACCTCTTCGTCGCTTCCTCCCGAACACCCAGCAACGGCCGTCATTGCTGCGAGCGCGCCAGTCGACTGTAAGAACCTTCTTCTTGTGCGGTCCGAATCGGAATTCGGCATGACTATGACAAATATGGTAGGAATTTAAATCCTGATGTGATTAGCCCTTTTTGGTGTAAGGACAAGTATTATTACATGATAAGATTATACGATGTCCTAGCAAATGGGACGATGGGAGTATTTTCTCAAGCGCGTGCTTTTGATGGTGCCGATTGTCTTTCTCGGCACGACTGTAACGTTTCTCATCCTTCGGGTGGGACCAATTGACCCCGCGGCCGCGATCATCGGGCCAAGCGGCGACACGGAGGCGTATGCCGCTATCAGGGATAGCCTTGGACTCGATCAACCGCTCTGGATTCAGTACGCGGAGTTCATGCGCGACCTCCTGACGCTCCAGCTGGGAGAATCGTGGGTCGTTGTCCGCGGCCAGTCAGTGTGGGAACTCGTCGGGGTTTATGGCCCTCGAACCCTGTGGCTTGGGTTCTGGTCTATCCTCATCCCGATATTTGTCGGGCTCCCGCTCGGGTTCTATGCTGGGCTCAACCCGAATACGCTCGCTGACTACATCGCCTCTTTTGGCGGGATAGTCTGGCGAGCAATGCCAAACTTCTGGTTAGCCGTGATATTCGTCAGTGTCCTCACGCAATCGGACGCGTTGTTCGGATTCAGTTGGGGGGACTGGCTTGTTGAAACACAGATCGTTACCCCGCCCGACCTTTCGGGGCTGTGGGAACCGACACAGTTTCTTGGTGCGTTGAAAGCGATCCTTCCAGCAGCCCTGGTCCTCGGCTCTGCGTCCATGGGCAATGAGATGCGAATCGGGCGTACGGCGGTGCTTGAAACAAAAAACGCAAATTATGTTGAGATGGCGAAAGCGAAGGGAGTGCCCGGGAGACTCGTCGTTTGGAAGCACATGTTCCGGAACGCACTCATCCCGCTCGTTCCTGTCATTACTGGAGAGGCGTTCCTCCTTCTCGGTGGATCCGTGCTCGTCGAAACTGTGTTCGCAATTAACGGGCTCGGCTACCTCTTTTTCCAAGCAACGATTAATGGAGATGTCCCGCTTGTCGGGTCGTTGATGTTTTTGTTCATTCTGCTCTCGGTCGGGATCAACATTCTCCAGGACTTCCTGTACACCGTGATTGACCCACGTGTTGGATACGACGGAGGCGCATAATGGGAGCTGACACTGACGTCGGGTCGGGCTCGACTCGCACTGGTGAGTTCCGAGAAGAGGTTAGTCGTCCTGAGGGCGATCGCGACCTACCGCTGTCTGAACGGATTACGCGAAATCCAGGTCCCGCAGCGACGTGGGCCGCCGTTGTTGCCGTCCTCATCGCAGTCGAGTTTGGTGCGATCGTCAGCGGGTTGCTGTCGGTGCCCCCGTGGGGGTGGGTCGGCGGGCTGGTCCCAGGAGTCGTCGAACCGGTTGCGGCACTCCTCGCCACAGTCGCCGAGCGGGGAGCCGAGCTGCCGACAATCACCTCTCGCTCTGTCATCGACAATACCGGATACCAAACGCCGAGTGGCTGGGAAGGCACAACGCTCGGCCTTTCACCAGCGGTAGCGTGGGCCCTCCGGGTGGCTGTAATTTACACGTACTCATTCACCTGGCTGCTCGTCGGGTGGTGGGGGTACACGCGGTACCGGCGTCATTACCGGATTCCTGACTGGACGCCGCGTGACGACGTTGTGAACCGATTCCGCCGACACTCGTGGGGGCTATTTGGTCTCACAATCGTGTTCGCGTTTGTCGTCATGGCGCTGTTTGCGCCGGTGCTGGGTCCGACAACTGTCGATCAGAACATCGAGAATCCATACGAGAACCGCATTGATTATTACAACGATGAGACGGGACAAGTCGAATCGATTTTCGTCGGCGAAGCCAACGGTGATACACAGTCTCGCGGACAGGGCGACAACAACGTTGGACCGCTTGAATACGATCAGTACGACCGGTTCCACCCGTTCGGAACACTCCCAGACGGCAAAGACTTGTTCACCTTCATGGCGTCGGGAGCTCGGGTGTCATTGCTTGTTGGGCTCACCAGCCTCGGCATTGCCGGTGGGTTTGCGATGGTATTTGCGATGCTGACGGCATACTACAAGGGACTTGTTGACCTTGGAGTTGTGATTGCTGGTGACTCAATCCAAGCGATGCCCCAACTGTTGTTTATCATTCTCGCGTCGTTCGTCCTTTCCGACACATGGATCGCAGAGGTGTATAACGGCGGGCTCGTCCTCGCGATACTGTTCGGTATCACCGGCTGGCCGGCGCTATGGCGAGCCGTCCGTGGCCCGGCACTCCAAGTGTCGGAGCGTGAGTGGATCGACGCTGCGAAATCGTACGGGCAGCGCCCGCGAGTGACGATGCAAAAGCACATGCTACCGTACGTCGTTGGCTACTTCCTCATTTACGCCTCCCTCTCACTCGGCGGCGTTATTATCGGCATTGCGGGGCTCTCATTCCTTGGCCTCGGAATCGAAGCACCGGTACCTGAGTGGGGCCGAGCGGTGAGCGCGGGACAGCCGTATGTCGCCACGCAGTCATGGCACATCTCGCTCATTCCGGGCATTCTCGTCGTGATCATCGTAACCGGATTCAACGCGCTTGGCGATGGGGTCCGAGATGCGATCGACCCAGAGAGTGACATCGGTGACGGTGGCAACGAGAACGTCGCTGCTGGGGGTGGTGCCTGATGAGCCGACACGCACGCGATGACAACGTGCCATTGAACGCTGATGCGACATCGAGCCGTGACCTAGCGCTCGAGGTGGAAAATCTACGTACCGTTTTCCACACTGAACACGAACAGATCCACGCAGTCGACGGTATTTCATTCAATATTCGACGCGGTGAAACCGTCGGACTCGTCGGCGAGTCTGGCAGTGGAAAATCCGTGACTGCGCGGTCAATACTCGGACTCATTGAATCGCCGGGTGAGATCGATCCAGCATCCGCAATTCGATTTGAGGGAGATAACATCACGGAGTACACTGAGTCAGAGTACGAGTCGATTCGCGGCGACGGGATCGCGATGGTGTTCCAAGACCCCCTTTCGACGCTGAATCCGGTATACACCGTTGGAAACCAAATTAAGGAGGCTCTGTCGCTTCATCAAGACCTTCGTGGTACTGCGGCGACAGAACGCGCAATCGAACTGCTCGAGGAGGTCGGGATTCCGGATGCGGCCCGCCGGGTCACTGAGTACCCGCACCAGTTCTCCGGAGGCATGCGCCAGCGAGCTGTGATCGCGATGGCGCTCGCCTGTGCGCCGGAGGTCTTGATTTGTGACGAGCCTACCACTGCGCTTGACGTCACGATTCAAGCACAGATTATTGACCTCCTCATGGACATCCAGGCAGAACGCGACCTCAGCATTTTGTTTATCACGCACGACATGGGTGTCATCGCCGAGGTAGCAGACCGTGTCAATGTCATGTACGCCGGAGAGATAGTCGAATCAGCGCCGGTTGAACCGCTATTTGCGGAGCCAAAGCATCCGTACACGCGAGGACTACTGCGAAGTATCCCCAGCACTCAAACTAGTGGCGACCGCCTCGAGACGATTAAAGGCGAGGTGCCAACACCGAATGAACCCGCAAGCAGCTGTCGGTTCGCTCCACGATGCCCAAAGTCATTCGAGGAGTGTTCGGAGGTCGCACCAATCCCGACCGCTGTGGGTGACGACCCGGATCATGACGCGGCGTGTCTGCTCTATCCCGAGTCAATGACGACCGACGAGGCAGTAGCTCATCACCGGCCAGCTGATGATGGGGGCGAGCAATGAGCGGCGAGAGTTCTGGAGGTAGCGAGACCAGCCCCGAGATGCGCAATATTTCAGACAGCAACAGCACAGCTAATGACGATGTACTGCTGTCGGTCCGTGATCTAAAGACACATTATGAGGAACGCTCGTTGTTCGGCGGCGACCCGGTCCGAGCCGTGGACGGTGTTAGTTTCGATGTGAGGCGGGGCGAGACGCTCGGTCTCGTTGGTGAGTCTGGCTGTGGAAAGACGACGCTCGGGCGGACGCTCGTCCGGCTTGAGGAAGCAACCGATGGCAACATCGTCATCGACGGTGACGACATCACTACGCTGTCGGGTGATGCCCTCCAACGCTGGAGACGCGACGCACAAATCGTATTCCAAGACCCAGAATCGAGTCTTAATGACCGCCTGACGGTAGGCGAAATCATTCGAGAACCCCTGAATGTCCACAACTGGAAGACGCCCGCCGAGCGCCGACAACGCGTCAGAAATCTCCTCGAGCGCGTCGGCCTCCGTGAGGAGCACTACTACCGGTATCCGCACCAGTTCTCCGGTGGCCAACGGCAGCGCGTCGGGATCGCTCGGGCACTCGCCGTCGAGCCTGATTTCGTCGTCCTCGACGAGCCGGTTAGTGCGCTCGACGTGAGCGTCCAAGCGCAGATTCTCAACCTCTTGATGGACCTCCAAGAGGAGCTTGATCTCACGTACTTGTTCATCGCCCACGATCTTTCCGTCGTCCGCCACATCTGTGATCGCGTCGCCGTCATGTACCTCGGAAAAATAATGGAGTTCGGACCGACAGAGCAGCTGTTCCAAAAGCCCGAGAACCCATATACCCGGTCACTACTATCGGCTGTTCCAACCCCAGACCCGACGGTCAAACGCGATCGGACGACCCTTCGCGGGACACCCCCGAGTCCCCGTGATCCGCCTAATGGGTGTGTGTTCTCGACCCGCTGCCCAGCGAAGATTCGACCCGACGGCTTCGAAGAGCTATCCGAACATGACTGGGATGCGATCGAAGTGTTCCGCGAGGTGCTCCGCGAGCGCTCACGAACAGATCCATCTCTCTCCGAACGAGCCCGTGAGCTACTGGGACTTGAGACCCGGCTCCCGGATGTCGAGGAAGCCGCTGGGGAACTGTTTGCCAGCCGGTCGTTCCCTTCTGATGTACAAGAGCCAATTCAACAGTCCATCGAGGCCGCCAACGACGGGAATGAGGAGCACGCGAGAGAGATCATTACAGCAGCACTCGGTAGTGTCTGCGATCGTGAAGCCCCCTCGCTGCTGGCGACTGGCCGGACTGACAGCGGCCGATCCAGTCGCTGCCATCGCCACAAAGAGGAGTACGCTGACCCAGACGCTAGCGGATCGGATAGTCCCCAGTCGTGAGCTCAGTAGATCGATCTGATGAATGGGTCTCGGAGTTGAGCTGGGCTGAGGTAATCGCCCGGCGGGTGCTTGACGCAACGGTGTACGCACTCGTCGTAACAGCCATAGCACTCGTTGTCGGTGGTGTGATTCAGACAATTACTGGAACAGTGGCGGACGTGGTGTTGTTTACTTTCATACTCGGGATCGTTGTTCTGGGGTACGCGACGTACTGTCTGCTTCCTGGAAGGCCGTGGCATGTTGAGCACACTGAATCGGGCATGGAGCTGACTCGGCATGATCGAACGCAAACTATCGGTAGCCGTGAGGTGACTCGCTTTCAAGCCGTCGTACAGTCAGTTCCGCCGCTCAGATGGTACATGCTCCCACCGGAAGAGCGGTATTCGCCGGCGCTAAAGCTGTTTGCCGCTGGAATCTGTATCCTGTTGACATCGATCGGAATTGAAGCGCTTTTTGTTTGGTAGCTGCTAGCGGACGCGGCCCCGATGTGGAACAGACTTTTGGAAGGTGCCCACGCCCGTAGGGACATGACACGTGACGAATCAGCAGGCGTTGATACGCAAGCCCGAGAGGCCTGGAAGCGGACACTTACAGATGCCGCCGACCTTGCCGAACGTCGCGAGACAGCAGGGTGGACTGTTCTGTATACGCAGTCGAGTGAGACGACGGTCGTGACTAACCCTGATGAAAAGGAGTACGCCTTCCGCCATCTCGTACCCGATGAGGATGCCGACCAGATTAGTGACTGGGTCGCAGACGGAGACTTTCCGCAGTACGATGTCCATAGGGCCACAAAAGTTGGAACCGTCTTTCTCGTCATCGAAATCTTGGACCCCGAACAGGAGCGGTGTCTCCTCATCGCCGCCGCATATCCACTTACTGCGATTGGTGGCGTTAGCGAAACAATTGGTGACCATCCCGTTCAGACACGGATCCGGCAGCTTGACGGCACCGTCGTCGCATCATTCGAACACACTGATAGCGAGAAGTTCCTTCCGTCCGACGCAGGGGGGTTGACTGGCCGTCAAAACTGAACATCACCGGGATCGAACCCAATCGCACTCGTTTGGCTGACCGTGATCGAAGAATCGATGTCCTGGCGTAGCCTAACAAGGACTATCGCCCGTTTTTGAGTGGGTCTCCTCAAGCACGCGGCCGCCTTCGCCGGTCGTGACAATTACTATATCACCGTTGTCCCTCCGGATAGGTGACCTCGGCCTCCAGTACAGTTCACTGTCAGTAGGGATGGAACTACTAATGTACTATGTCACCGTCATTCGTCTTTAGCTAAGCGAAGAACCGCGTGACAGCAGCGGCTTATCGAGGCTACTTTTTGAGAGGAATGAGGAGGCGGCAAGTGTGCACCAAGACGCCTCCTCATCAAGAATCATGCGTCGGCTTACTACACTGTTTCCCTCTGAGTTCCTCGAAGAGCACGCCGAGGAACTCGGCGTGGTCGAGCGTGAGGGCAAACTTCAGGTTCCCGTCCTCGTATGGGCGCTCGTGTTCGGCTTCGCCGCAGGCGAGAGCCGAACACTCGCTGGGTTCAGACGTAGCTACAACTCCACAGCCGATGAGACGATCTCTCCTGGTGGCTTCTATCACCGGTTGACGCCGTCACTTACAGAGTATCTCCGCGACCTCGTCGAGCGTGGTCTCGACGAGGTCGCTGTTCCCGACGCTATTGACGCTGATATCGACCGATTTAGGGACGTGATGATCGCTGATGGAACGGTGTTGCGGTTACACGAGTTCCTTTCCGATGAGTTCCAAGCTCGCCACGAGGAGCAGGCTGGAGCGAAGCTCCACCTGCTCCACAATGCCACCGATCAGACGATTGAACGGATTGACGTGACCGATGAAAAAGCGCACGACAGCACGTTGTTCAAGACGGGATCGTGGCTGCATGGACGGCTAGTTTTGTTCGACCTAGCGTACTTCAAGTACCGCCGCTTTGCGCTGATCGACGAGAACGACGGCTACTTTGTGAGCCGGTTGAAGCAGAACGCGAACCCGGTGATAACAGAGGAGTTACGGGAATGGCGCGGGCGCGCCATTCCCTTAGAAGGGGAGAAGATCCACGACGTGGTCGGTGATCTCTCGCGGGAGTACATTGACGTAGAGGTCGAAGCGGAGTTCAAGCGGGGTCAGTACGAGGGAACACGGTCGCTAGACACGAAGCGGTTCCGCGTCGTCGGCGTCCGAGACGAGGACGCCGACGACTACCATCTGTACATCACAAATCTACCGAGAGAAGAGTTTCTCCCGGCAGATCTAGGGACGCTGTATCGGTGTCGATGGGAGGTAGAAACGCTATTTCGTGAGTTGAAGACGCAATACGAACTAGATGAGTTCGACACGAGCAACCCTGTTGTGGTGGAGATTTTGCTGTATGCGGCGTTGCTGTCGCTGCTAGTGAGCCGTGAGTTGTTGGATCTGGTCTCCGAGCAGGCTGACGACGAGATCGTGTTTCCACCGGAACGCTGGGCGGCGACCTTCCGGTCGCACGCCCAGCTCATTCTTCACGAACTCGGTGAGTTCCTCGACTACTCACCACCGCCGCTGTTGGAGCGGCTGATCGAAGACGCACAGAAGATCCACCAGCAACGACCGATCTTACAAGAGACGCTCGCTACCGCTACTCAACCAAGGTGTGAGGCTTAGCTAAAGACGAATGCCTTCAGGGCCTACCGCTCTCTCCCGTGGACAACCCCTTTTTATCAAAGACAGTAGCGAGGGCGGAACCGTCATCAACCCTGATCGACGCCTCTCGATATGGCCGCAGCCACACAGAACGATCACCTCCAAGACGGAAATACAGAACCAAACAACGACTTCTGGCGGCACACCTTCGAGCAGTTCATCGCAGACCTTCCTGAAGCGGCGTTTGTCGTCGACGACGCCGGCGACATCACCCAGTGGAATACAGCAACAGCTGACCTCCTCGGCCTCCCCGCAAGCGAAGCCGTCGGGATGAACGCATACGACGTGTTCGGCACCGAGGGCGAAGATGAGACTCTCGCGGAAGAGGTCGTCCGCACGGGAACACCCATCCGCGAAGAGAAGTTCCGATCTGCCGAACGACCAGACGGCACGAAAGCACACGCCCGCGCGATCGGGACCCCGATCCAGACACCCACTGGCGAGGTCGTTGGGGCTGTCGAGCTGCTCTTCGATGTCACCACCGTCGTCGAACAGCGGGAGACGCTCACTGACCTCCAGGAAGAACTCTCGAACAACGTCGAGACCTCGATGGAACAGCTGGGCGAGTCAACCACCGAGGTCGCGAACCGCTCAAATGAGATCACCCAGCTCGTCGACGAGCAAGCAGCCAAACTCGAAAATACCCAAGGCGACGTTTCCGGATTCAGCGCCACCGTCGAGGAGATCGCTTCCAGCGCCGAGGAAGTGAGCAACCAGAGCGCCGAATCGAGAGCACTCGCCGAAGAGTCCGTCGACACCGCAGGCGAGGTCATCGACCAAGTGGACGACACAGCCGAGAAGTCAGCTACTGTCGCCGGCGACGTCGCGGACCTCAAAGACGAAATCGAAGAGGTCGAAGAACTCGTCGGCGTGATCAACGATATCGCCGAGCAGACGAATATGCTCGCGTTGAACGCCAACATCGAGGCGGCACGCAGCAACAGCGACGGCTTCGCGGTCGTCGCCGACGAGGTGAAGAACCTCGCGAACCGCTCCCAGAAGCAAGCTGATGAAATCGAAGATATCGTCGCGAGGATCAAGGAGAAGGCTTCCAAAACCACCGCCGAAGTGGACGCAGCCAACGACGAGATCCAGTCTGCGAGAGACGACATCCAAGGCGTCCTCGAAAACCAGAAGCAAATTCTCACCGCAGTTGAGCAGACCGAGAGTGGGATCAGCGAGATTGCCGCTGCGACAGACGAACAGGCGAGCGTGGCCGAAGAGATATCGAGTGCCGTCGACGACGTCTCCGAGCGGGCCACCGTCGTGAGCGAGGAAATCGCAGAGATCGCGGCAGAAAACGAGAGCCAGACAGAGATGGTCTCCCGACTGACCCGGCAGGTCGAACAGATTGACCGGGAGCTCGCAGAGGCAATGAGCACGTCTGTTTGAGAAGCTCCCACTCTACAGACGGACGAGTACACCCCACCCCAGGTTTCCGCTCCAAATCCCCAGAATATCGATAGTTCAAGCCATCTCCCGCAGTCGTCTCTTCAGAGTCCACACACAGGGACCCCTAGTTTGGAGTGAGTTCCCCAGAAGACAAGGGACGACCTAACCACGGTCAGAAGCCCGAGAGACTGGCGAGTCAAAGCACGATGTATATAAAGAAGCTATAACGCTAACTTCTTGTTAGGTCTAATAGACAATTACAGTAGCTTATTCTCTACTTTTGTTGTTTGTTTATTGCCTTTACCATTACTTATATATTATAGTATAGTAGTAGTAGTGTAGAATATCTCGAGACGAACCGGTGGTTAGATTCTAGATCCTTTTAGTCTGTCTCTCCGTGGAAAAGGCAGTTTGAGACAACCTAGACAAGGCAGGAAGCGGAAGGTAACCCCAAATCGAACCCACGCCACAGACTGCTTCGTCTGGAATTTCTCGGTTCCATTGCGCCACCAATCCTCTTGACACACTCACTCCAAACCGGGGGTCCCCCCCCCTGTGTCAATTTCTTGACACACTCACTCCAAACCAGGGGTCCCCTGTACCAGATCTCCAAGGGACTCACTCAAAACTGGGGGTGGGGTGAGACACTTCTCACTCAAAACTGGGGGTGTAGACCAAATTCTCATCCACGGCAAAACCCGAGCAGAAACCCATACACTCGACAAACTCACTCCAAATCAGGGGCAGCAGATTTATCATCCCCGCGCACAAGCCCAAACCATGGGCGACACAGGCGAAAGCGGGTTCTCGGTCGACCAGGTGATCGGGAACTCACCACGAATCTTCCAAAACAAGTCCCTCGTCTCGGTCGGTACTGTCCCCGACGAAGGCCGAATCGTCGGGCGGCAAGAGGAGATCACGAACGTCGCACTCAGCCTCGAGGATATCATCTATAACGACGTGCCAGACAATATCCAAATCTACGGGAAGACGGGCACCGGGAAGAGCCTCGTCTCACGGCACGTCTCCTCTAAAATCGCCGAACGCGCCGAAGAAAACGGCGTCCACGCGACCAACGTCTACGTCGACTGCAACGCGAACAACACGATCACCCGCGCTTCACGAACACTGTATTTCTCGGTTTTCGACGAGCTAGACGAAAAATACGGGATCAAAGCCCAACCTAGCATCTCTCCTCCACCGAAGCGTGGCGTAGGCTGGAAAACATACACCGAGGAACTCTGGGATATTGTCGACGACTACTACGACGGGCTCGTTATCATCCTCGACGAGATCGATCTGCTTGAAGACTTCAACAACCTGCTCCATGCTCTCTCGCGCGCCCGTGAAAACGACGAGATAGAGACCTACATCTCTATCGTGCTCATCAGCAACAAGACGACACAGTTCCGAAACAAGGTCAACCAGCGCGTCAAAAGCTCGATGGGCGGGTCTGAATTCGTGTTCTCGGCGTACAACGCTGACCAGCTGGAGGATATCCTCGAGAATCGTCGCGATGCCTTCGAGGAAGGCGTCCTCGGTGACAACACGATCGGAAGAGCAGCAGAGCTCGCAGCCGACGAACACGGCGACGCCCGAAAGGCGATCGAGTTGCTGAACAAGGCTGGGATGATGGCGCGGCGAAATATGGACGAGACCGTCACAGAAGACCACGTCACCGAGGCAAGAGACCTCGTTGAAGCGGATCTCCTCTCGAAAAGCATCAGCACACTCCCAGACCAGGCGAAACTCGTCTTGTATACGCTGACGAAGCGGCTTAACGGAAGAGGTGACACCGTCTCAACGTCGCAAGTTTATGACCGCTACCAGACTGTCGCGAAAGACGTCGAGTCGAACGTCCTCGGGTACCAGCGTGTCTCTGACCTCCTCGATGAATTGGAATTCCTCGGCGTAACAATGAGCGAACGAAAGGGCCGCGGCGACAGACGTGGAATCAAAAAGGATCACGAGCTGAACCATCGCCCCGCGATCGTGCTGGCGGCGACACTGGCAGAAGACCCACGGCTCCAAGATTTGGAAAGTGTCTCCTCCCCGGAAGACATCCTCCAGTGAGATTCTGAGACTCAACCGCGCAGGGTTCGAGAAATCACTGTAATTTTTGGATGATATATATACAAACATATATAAAATATAATACTATATTTGGGTGGACTGGTGTCGAGAACTGAGCTCATTAATACCCGGCTCTATTGGTAGATCGCGATGTGACCGGCTCGCTTCTCGGCAACCGCCGAAGCTAGAGAATTAGAGTTTTCTCGCTCAAAATTAACCAGCCAACATATGTGATTCTACGTCTAGGTAGTCAGATCGATAATATCAGCTGTCTCGAATCGCTCCTATAGTAGACGTTAGAAATAGTTGCTCACTTTTGGGATAGAGATTTGGTCAAGAGCACTGTCGATCGCTGTTGTCAGCTCGTCGAGTGAGTCGAAGAAACGGTTGCTGAGCGCTGCTTGAAGTTGTCTCCAGCATTCCTCAACTGGGTTCAGCTCCGGTGAATACGATGGGAGCGTCACAAACGCGAGGTCGTCACGGGCCGCGAGGTCCGTGACGGCCGATGCCTGAAAATACGGTGCGCCATCGAGGACAACAATTAGATCGTCTTCAAATTCTTCACATAGTGCTAAAATGAAATGTTTTGCGTGATCGGCGGTGATGTACTCTGTAAGTCGAGAGAAAAAGCGATCGCCGTCCTCGGTGATCGCGCCTAACAAGCACGTCCAGTCCCGTTGACCGGATAATTCGACCGAGGGCCGCGTGCCGCGCGGAAACCACGCGGCACGCGGCTCGACTTGGACGGATTTCTTGGTTTGATCGATACAGACTACTGTGGCGTCCATCTCTCGCCGCTTTTTTTGATCTCGTCGTGAAACGCTTCTTGCTCGTCTTCGTCGGATTCAGCGGCTGAACGGCGTGGTTTTTGATAACTCAATCCCGCTTCTTTCAACAACCGCCGACAGCTTGGGATTGAGTAGTCGACGCCGTACGTTTCTTCAAGATATTCTTGTGCGAGCGCCGGCGTCCACGCCGGCGCGTTAACGCCGATCTCTTCGGGTGATTCGTGGACTGTTTGTTCAAACTCTTGTTGCTGTGTTTCTGAGAGTTTTCGTCTTCGACCAGATCGGTGAGCATCTGTAACAGCTTGTTCAAGCGGTTCGTCGGTATCGAGTCGGTTGAGCCAGTTATAGATCGTTTTTCGCTCTGTGTCGTACCACTCGGCAAGTTCGGTTTGCGTGACGCCGTTTTTATACGCGATCGCAGCTAACAGCCGTTGAGTCGGCTTGTTTCCATCAACATTGTTAAGCGCCTCTTGGAGCTCTTCGACGGAGATCTTGTTGAGGTGATCCATTACAGACAATATATTTCTTTGAGTAAAAAGTTCTATCGACTACTATAGGAGACACCCAGTCGGCGGAGTAGCACGCGCCAGGAGATGTCTCGTGCCCGCTATTCACCCATTGAGTCGTGATTTCGAAGCGTCCACTCGTCGATCACATCATCAACTGTACGGGCTGTTGTGACCAATTTGCCTACTTCGCGCTCAATGGAGTCTTCAACTGTGTAGACGACAAAAAAGTAGAGATAGCTTGCTGTATCAGACCAGTTGTCAGCCCATCCGTCTTTAGTTAAGCGAGAAACCGCGTGATAGCGGCGGCTTATCAAGGCATCTTTCGGAAGGAATGAGGAAGTCCAGTCTGTGTACGACAAGGACTCCTCATCTCGGATCATGCGTCGGCTCACTACACCATTCGTCTTCAGTTAAGCCTGATAGTAATATACCCTCTCAGATTATGCTTGTTGGTATTAAATATAGGAGAACTCACGGATGAGACACCAGCACCATTGAGAACAATCGATAACCAATCACGCTCTTCAGTAGACTGGCGGAACCAGGAGCATTAGTGCCTCTGGCCCGGCAAAAGCGGGTATGCATGAAGACCGTCCTGCCTTCGGCCAGAGGCTATCGGAACTTGCGGAACTTGGGGTAATAGAATTTCGGGCCGAGCCGCTCGACGCCATCGTCGAGCGGCGTCTCAAGACGATCTGGGAAGAACGCTCCTGTCCACACTGCGGCGCAGACAACCTCCACGCTCTCAACGGCTCTGACCGTATCTGGTGTGGCCGCTGTGACTGGAAAACCACGTACACGCGAGGGACACCCTTCTACGATTCGGAACTCACCCCAGGTGAGTTCCTCATCGCCTTCATCCTCTACGCTGACACACTCCTCAGCATTACCCAAATCGCTGAACTCCTCTCACCGTGTTACACGACGCTTCACGACCAGCTCAGAGAGTTTGAAACCGCGTTCTGTCGGGGATTTCCGACTGTCTGGGAGCGTAATGACTGAGAAAAGGTTTGAAAGCTAATCGGCAAAAGAGGATTGAAGCTCTAAGAGATCCGTACACCAAGTGTACGGCAATCTAATCGTGTTTTCATATTCATCGTAGTTTCACTCGATTAATTTGGTGGGGTCCGAATTCATCGGTTACACACCTGAGAAAGACGGTTTTCGTGATGAGTATATAAACGACGGTTGGATGGTTTCACACTATCTGTAAAGTGAGGGTAGAAGCTGTCTATCGCTAGATCTCTGCGCTCGTTTACAGAGCTGATCTAACTCATTATATCTCCCAGACAGTCGATGGGCCAACACAGGTCGATGAAACACAGCAGGTGTGTTCGGGCTTCAAAAGCCAAGATCCGCCGCGGGAGGGACTCAACCGCGGCGGGTCGCCCGAGGGTGGACGTACCCGCTGGACAGGGAATCAGGGTGACGAACTGACGCTCGTCGCGGCGTGCCGCGACGTGCTTCGCGTGGTCTCAGCTCAGGAAGGAAGCGACTATGAAGATGATCTTGGGCCAGTTATCGAGGAAGCAGACGACCTCTCCCAGCCGCTGGGAGAGGTCTGGACCGATGGACTGCCAGCTTACCGAGGCATGGAGCACGATCACCAATACGTTGTCCACGACGAGAGGTACGTCTCCGACAAAGGCGTCCACACGAACCAGGTAGAGTGCCTCTGGTCACTGCTCCAACCGTGGTTGGCGAAGTTCCGCGGCCTGTCCAAGCAGGGCTTGGAACAGGCCGCTCGGACCTACGGCTTCCTCCGGTCACTGAACCTTACTGGGGCACCGATCCACAGTCTCGTGGACTGTATCGCTGTCAATGTATTCCGCTAGTTCCGCCAGTCTACCGAAGAGCGACAGACCCAGACCGCATCGACCGACGACCGCTCGCCGACCGACGGCCGCTCGCCCACCACGACGACCGGCGAGACCGTCGAGCAGACCCGCGACGAGTGGACCGACTACGAGTTCCGCGGCGACGCGAAGCTGGCCGTCGAGGACCTCGACGTTCACTACGGCGACGACCACGCGCTGAAGGGCGTCTCGATGGAGATCCCCGAGAAGAGCGTCACCGCCCTGATCGGCCCCTCGGGCTGCGGGAAGTCGACGTACCTCCGGTGTCTCAACCGGATGAACGATCGGGTCAGCTCCGCCCGGATCGACGGCTCGGTGAAGCTCGACGGGCAAGAGATCTACCGGGACGGGGTCAACCTCGTGGAGCTGCGTAAGCGGGTCGGAATGGTGTTCCAGTCGCCGAACCCCTTCCCCAAGACGATCCGCGAGAACATCGCCTACGGGCCAAAGAAGCACGGCGACCCCGACACGGGCCTCCTCGCCCGCCTGCTGAACCGGAGCGACGCCGACGAGCGCGACGCGCTCGTCGAGCGGTGCCTCCGCGACGCGGCGCTATGGGACGAGGTGAGCGACCGGCTCGACGACAACGCGCTCGGGCTCTCGGGCGGCCAGCAACAGCGGCTCTGTATCGCCCGCTGCCTCTCGGTCGACCCGGAGGTCATCCTGATGGACGAGCCGGCGTCCGCCTTGGACCCCATCGCCACGGCGAAGATAGAGGACCTGATCGACGACCTCGCGGAGGAGTACACCGTCGTCATCGTCACGCACAACATGCAGCAGGCGGCCCGGATATCGGACCAGACCGCCGTCTTCCTCACGGGCGGCGAACTCGTCGAGTACGGCGACACCGATCAGGTGTTCGAGGACCCACACAGCGAGCGCGTCGAGGACTACATCACCGGCAAGTTCGGGTGATCCCATGCCCCGAGAACAGTACCAGGACTCGCTCGACGAGCTCCGGGCGGACGTGCTCGCCATGGGGGATCAGGTGATAGGGCAGGTCGAACGGAGCCTCGACGCCGCGGCGCGCCGCGACGAGTCGCTGGCGCAGAAAGTGGTCGACGCCGACGCCGCGGTCAACGAGACGTACCTGCGCTTGGAGGACCGGTGCGTGGACCTGTTCGCGCTCCAGCAGCCGGTCGCGGGCGACCTCCGGTTCGTCACCGCCTCGTTCAAGATCATCACCGACCTCGAACGCATCGGCGACCTCGCGGTCAACCTGGCGGACTACCTCCGGACCGCGACGCGGACGCTCTCGCCGGAGGTTCAGCTCGACGCCATCGGCGAGGCGGCGCGCGACCTCCTCGAACGGAGCCTCGCCGCGTACGAAGCCGAGGACGCGGCCGCGTGCCGCGCGGTCGCGGCCGACGACGACGAGGTCGACGCGCTCTGCCAGCGGGCGAGCGAGAGCGTCACCCGCGATCTGATCGCCGGGACCGACGGGGACGGCTGGGAGGCCGAACGGCTGTTGGACGACGTATCGCGGGTGCTGTTGACGATCCGAGACCTCGAACGGATCGCGGATCACGCCGTGAACATCGCGGCGCGGACGCTGTACATGATCGAAAACGACCCGGAGCTGCTCTACTGAGATGGAGTCGAGAAAGGTCCAAACCGTGGGGAACGGGACGTACACGGTCTCGCTCCCGAAGGACTGGGCGGAGTCGCAGGGCGTCGCGTCCGGCGACACCGTGACGCTCCACGACCACATCGACGGCGTGTTGGCGGTCCAGACCGGGAACGGCGGCGACGGCGACCCGCCCGTCGCCCGGATCGAGTCGGCCGACCCGGAGGTAATCGAGCGGGCGCTGCGGGCGGCCTACGCCGCTGGCGCGCGCGAGGTCACGCTCGAACGGGACGAGCCGCTCACCCCGGACCAGCGGCGCGTCGTCGAGCGGGTCGCCCGCAACCGGATCGGGATGTCGGTGGCCGCGGAGTCGGAGACCGCGACGACGGTTCAGATCATGCTGGACTCGACGGAGGTCTCCGTGAGTCAGTCGCTCCGACAGCTGGCGTTCACGGTCCGCTCGATACACGGCGACGCGGTCGAGGCGCTGGCGACGCCGCCCGACTCGTCGCCGATCGGCTCCCGCGACAAACAGGTCGACCGCCTCGCGTCGATGATCGACCGGTCCGTCTCCCGCGGCATGGCCGACCTCGGGGAGGTCGACGCGCTCGGCACGACCCGCCCGGAGCTGTTCGAGTCGTGGACGGCGATGCGGGAGCTGTGCCGCTTCCGCGACGCGGCGGCGGACATCGGGAGCGCCGCGGCGGCCCTCGACGACCCGCCGTCGGCCGCGCGACTGGCGGCGTGTCGCGACTTCGGTCGCACGGTCCGAGAGGTCGTCTCCGACGGGGTGAGCGTCGCCCTCGGCGACGAGGGCGCCGACGTCGCTCGGAGCGCGGTCGGTGAGCTGCGCCGGGCTCGCGACGACATCGACGCGCTCGATCGGGAACTGGACGAGGCGGGCGCGGGGGCGGCGGAGCTCCGCCGCGTCGCGCGCGCGCTGCGGCGAACCGCGGAGTGCGGGGGCGACGTGGCGGAGATCGGGCTGCGTCGCGCGGTCCGCTGCCGCGAAACGATACGCGACCGCGACCCGGGACGGATGAACGAGTAGATGTCGGGTCCCGCCCAGACCCGCCAAGCGCAACGCCTGTAAGCGCGGGGGGAGAGGAGACTCGTATGACCGTTTGCGAAGCGCCGGGGAAGGTGTACCTCTTCGGCGAACACGCCGTCGTCTACGGCGAGCCGGCCGTGCCCGCGGCGATCGAGCGGCGCGCCACGGTGACCGCCGAGCCGCGCGAGGACGACCACGTGCGCGTCGAGGCCGAGGACCTCTCTCTGAACGGGTTCACCGTGGAGTACGCGGGTGGGACGAGCGACCGGCCCGACGTCGACGTGCCGACGCCGCTCGTCGAGGCCGCGATGGGGTACGTCGACGCGGCCGTCGAGCAGGCGCGCGAGGCGGCCGACGCGCCCGACGCCGGCTTCGACATCACCGTCGAGAGCGACATCCCCCTCGGCGCGGGGCTCGGGTCGTCGGCGGCCGTGGTCGTGGCCGGTATCGACGCCGCGACGCGCGCGCTCGGGGAGCCGCTCGACCGCCGAGAGCTGGCCGAGCGGGCGTATCGGGCCGAGTTCGAGGTCCAGGACGGGCAGGCCTCCAGAGCGGACACCTTCTGCTCGACGATGGGCGGCGCGGTGCGGGTCGAGGGCGACGACTGCGAGCCGATCGACGCGCCGAACCTTCCGTTCGTCGTCGGGTTCGACGGCGGCGCGGGCGATACCGGCGAGCTGGTCGCCGGTGTCCGCGAACTGCGGGCGGAACACGAGTTCGCCGCCGACACGGTCGAATCGATCGGCGACCTCGTCCGGACGGGCGAGGAACTGCTCGCGGATGCCGACCCCGAGAGCGACCCCGACCCGGCGCTGCTCGCGGAACTCGGCGAGCTGATGGACTTCAACCACGGACTGTTAGCGGCTCTCGGCGTCTCCGCCCGGTCGCTCGACGCCATGGTGTGGGCCGCGCGGGACGCGGGCGCGCACGGTGCGAAGCTCACCGGTGCGGGCGGCGGCGGCTGTATCGTCGCGCTCGACGAAAGCGACGCGACGGAGACCGCGCTCTCGTTCACGCAGGGCTGCGAGGAGGCGTTCCGCGCCGAGCTGGCGACCGAGGGCGTCCGGGTGGTGGAGCCGTGACGGGGGGCGAAGCCGTCAGTAACAACGACGCCGGCGGAGAGTCCGCTCCCCCCGTCGTCCTCAAGCTCGGCGGGAGTCTGATCACGGAGAAGAACGAGCCCGAAACCCTCGACGAGGCGGCGCTCCACGCGGCCTGCGACGCCGTCGCGGACGCCCTCGCGGCGGGTACGGCCGACCGGCTCGTCGTCGTCCACGGCGGCGGGAGCTTCGGCCACTACCACGCCAGCGAGCACGGCGTCTCGACGACCGACGGGACGCGGGACGCCGAGGCGGCGGCCGCGATTCACGGGGCGATGAAGCGGCTGAACGCGCACGTGTTGGAACGACTCCGCGAGCACGGGGTCCCGGCGGTGCCGGTTCACCCGCTGTCGCTCGCGGCGCGGGCCGGCGGCGCGGACGGCGGGCTCGACCTCCCGCTCGGGTCGACGGCGACGCTGCTCGGCGAGGGGTTCGTTCCGGTCCTCCATGGCGACGGCGTGGCGACGGCGGGCGACGGGGTGACGGTCGTCTCGGGTGACGAGCTGGTCGTCGAGCTCGCGTCCGGACTTGGCGCACGCCGCGTTGGGGTCTGCTCGACGGTGCCCGGCGTCCTCGACGTCGACGGCGACGTGATCCCAGCGATCGACGACTTCGGGTCGGTCGCGGACGCCCTCGGCGCGAGCGACGCGACGGACGTCTCCGGCGGGATGGCGGCGAAGGTGCGCGAGCTGCTCGCGCTGGACGCGCCGGCGTACGTGTTCGGCGCAGAGGGGCTGGTCCCGTTCCTGCGCGGCGAGGGCGCGGGGACCCGGATCGATTGAGCGGGTGACCGCGGGCGCGTCGCAAACGGTGGCGCGCCCCCGTACAGAACCCTTATTCGACCCACGGCCCTCCTCCCCGGCATGAACGAATCGGACGTACGGGAGCGGCTCGCGGAGGTGCGGGACCTCGACCTCGGCGGCGACATCGTCTCGCTCGGGCTGGTGAACGGCGTCGACGTCGACGAGGCGGACGGCACGGTCCACGTGTCGCTCGCGCTCGGCGCCCCCTTCTCGCCGACCGAGTCGGCCATCGCCGACGACGTGCGCGAGGCGCTCGCCGACACCGGGCTCGACGTCGAGCTGTCGGCGTCGATCCCGGACGACCTCTCGACCGAGGAGCAGGTCCTCCCCGGCGTACAGAACGTGATCGCGGTCGCCTCCGGGAAGGGCGGGGTCGGGAAGTCGACGATGGCGGTCAACATCGCGGCCGGGCTCTCCAAACTCGGCGCCCGCGTCGGCCTGTTCGACGCCGACGTGTACGGGCCCAACGTCCCGCGGATGGTGTCCGCGGAACAGCGCCCGGAAACCGACGGCGAGACGATCGTGCCACCGGAGCGGTTCGGCGTGAAGCTGATGAGCATGGACTTCCTCACCGGCGAGGACGACCCCGTCATCTGGCGCGGCCCGATGGTCCACAAGATCATCACCCAACTCGTCGAGGACGTGGAGTGGGGCGAGCTCGACTACCTCGTGATGGACCTCCCGCCGGGCACCGGCGACACACAGCTCACGATCCTCCAGACGCTCCCGCTGACGGGGGCCGTGATCGTCACCACGCCGCAGGACGTGGCGCTCGACGACGCGGTGAAGGGGCTCCGGATGTTCGGTAAACACGACACGAACGTCCTCGGTATCGCGGAGAACATGGCCGGCTTCCGCTGCCCGGACTGCGGCGGCTTCCACGAGATATTCGGCTCCGGCGGCGGGAAGGCGCTCGCCGCGGACCACGACCTGCCCTTCCTCGGCGGCGTCCCGCTCGACCCCGCGGTCCGGACGGGCGGCGACGACGGCGAGCCCGTCGTCTTGGAGGACGGCGAGACCGCAGACGCGTTCAAGCTGCTCGTCGAGAACGTCGCGAACAACGCCGGGGTCGTCCGCCGCCGCGGGGTGAGCGGCGAGCGATGACCGACGCGGACGACGGCGCGGGGGCCGGCGACGAAACCGGGGCGACCGGCGACGACCCGGAGGACCCCCTCGCGGCCGCGGGCGTCGACCCGGTGGTACCGGACGAGGCGTCGGGCGCGGAGATCCCGGCTGACGCGGAGGTGCGGGAGTTCCTCCGCGAGGTGGCGGCGGACGTACGCGCGGAGAGCTCGGAGAGCAAGCAGCTCTCGGCGATCCTCTACCGGGTGTCGGACTTATACGACGAGGAGGAGGAGACGTCGCCGGAGGAGATCTACCTCAACGTCCGGCACATCATGCGTATCAAGGCGGAGGGCGGGCTGCGTCGCTGAGGCCGCCGGAGCGGACGGCAGTCACGTCGCCGGGCGGGGTCAGTCGTCCGCGTCGGCCGCCGGGGCGGAGTCGATCGGGCTATCGTCCAGCGGCGTCGCGTCGTCGACGACGCGCGCGAGTCCGAGGCGCTCGGCCGTCTCCGGCGTCGGGAGCCCCCGTTCGCCCCACCCGCGTGCCGCGTAGTACCGGTCGAGCAGGCGCTCGAACGCGTCGACGTCGACGCCCGGCGTCCCGTCGGCCGCGTCGGTGCGGAGCGGCTCAGGGAGCGCGTCGTCCGCGCGGTCGAATCCCTCTCGGGCGTTGAACAGTCGGGTGAGCGTCCAGATGCGCTCGCCGGTCGTCGCGAGCGCGGCGGGGGAGGGATCCGGTCGGCCAGCGTCCCCTGCGTCCCCGCGTTCCGACTCGTCGCGGTGCGGGCCGCCGCAGTCGTCGACCGCCGGGTGCTCGATCGCCGCGAGCCACTCCGCGCCGAGGTCGGCACAGACCGCCTCGCCGACGAAGTCGTCGACGACGAGGCTCCACAGGACCGAGCGCGCGTTCTGCTCCCCGACCACGTCGCGCACCCGGTCGGCGAGGGAGCGGTCGGGACGTGCCAGCGGCTCGCGCTCCTGCGGTCGCGCGCGCCGGTGACACGCGCCGCGGTCGCTCGTCGCGTACGCGAGCGCGACGCCGACCGCCGCGCGCGGGTCGAAGCCGGGCAGCGCCATCGACTTCACCGTCGGCACAAGCGCGTCGCCGCCGAATTGGGCCACCGCGGCGTCGACCCCGTCGGCGAGGGCGTCCGGGAGGTCCGGGTCCACGTCGAGATCGGCCGGGGGGTCGCGGGCCGCGATCGCCTTCAGCAGGTGCTCTGCGCCAGCGGCGTCACCGAAGTCGACCGGGCAGTCGACGACCCCAGCCCGCCCGGCGCGGATCGCCCAGGCGACCGCGCTGCCCGCGCCGATCACGTCGAGGCCGAGACGGTCGCAGACCCCGCAGAGCTCCGCGACGCGGTCGAAGTCGTCGATCCCGAGGCCGGCGCCGAGCGTGATCGGGGCCGCGCCGCGCGGGATCACTTCGCCGTCGGGCGTGTCGATCCGGAATCCGCCGGGGACGCCCGCCGGTCCGCTCTCGGCGCCCTCTCGGCCGTCACCGTCACGGCCGGCACTGACGGCTTCGCGTCCGGCCGCGCGCTCCGCCGCGGCCTCGACGCCGATGTCGTCGACCCCGTCGAAGCCGGTCTCCGTCCATCCCTCGGCCGCGAGGATCCCGACCTCGTCCGCGTAGTCGACCGTCTCGATCGTCTCGCCGGCCGCCTGCCACTCGCCGGTCGGCCGCCGCCCGTACGTCTCGGCGTCGCGGTCGCGGCGGGCGGCGAGGTCGTCCGGGACCGCCGGCGGGGAGTCGCGGGCGACGACGGCCTTCAGCCGCTTCGCGCCCATCACCGCGCCGGCGCCGCCGCGCCCGGCGTGGTGGTCGCCGCCGTCGCTCGCGATCGTCGCGTACGCCGCCTCGCGCTCGCCGGCCGGGCCGACGCAGGCGACGCCGGCGTCCGGGAACCGCTCGGCGGTCTCGGCGGCGTCGTCGCCCCACGCGTCGGTCGGCTTGACCCGGGCGCGACCCCCCTCGACCTCGATCCGGACCGGTCTGTCGGCGGTCCCGGTCACGAGCAGGCCGATGCAGTCGTCGAGCGACCCCGCGAGCCGGACGGCGAAGTCGCCGCCGGCGTACGAGTCGAGGAACCCGCCGGTGAGCGGCGACTTCGTCACTGCGGCGTACCGGGTCTCTCCCGGTAGGAAGCCCGCGAGCGGCCCGACGAGGAACGCGAGGAGATTCTCCGGCCCCGTCGGGTCCGTTCCCGGCGAGAGTTCCTCGTAGAGGTAGCGCGCTCCGATCCCCTTCCCGCCAACGAAGTCGCGTCGCCAGTCCCGCGGGACCCGTTCGCTGGTAGTCTCGCGCGTCGAGAGGTCCACGCGAATGACTCGGGTGCGGTTTCGGCGCATCCGGTTGACCTGCGTGGCGGAGTCGTATCAATTTGTCCGCCGTCGCGACGCCGCCGGTCGGCCGCCCGTCCGACCGCCAGAGTGAGGTCCGATGCGACTGAACGCCCCGGCATGGACCTGACGACCGCGCTCGACGCCCGCGACGCGACCGTTTGCGTCGTCGGCGCGGGCGGCAAGAAGTCGACGCTGTTCGCGCTCGCCGACCGGCTCGACCGGCCGGTCGTGACCGCGAGCGTCCGAATACCGATCTTCGACGACCGGGTCGCCGCGGTGCGCGTGACCGCGGACCCGGTGGCCGCGCTCGGCGAGGCGGGACCCGACGAGTGGCCGCTCGGGCTGGTCCCCGAGCGCGACCGGTCGGACCGGTACCTCGGGTACGACACGGAGACCGTCGCCGAGATCGCCGACGCCGCGCCCGGCGCGACGCTCGTGAAGGCGGACGGGGCGCGCCTCCGCGAGTTCAAGGCGCCGGGCGACCGCGAGCCGCAGATCCCGTCGAACGCGGACATCGTCGCCCCGATCGCGAGCGCGCACGTCGTCGGCGAACCGCTCACGGAGGAGCACGTCCACCGCCCCGAGGAGGTCGCCGCGATCACGGGCCGCGAGATCGGCGACGAGATCCGCCCGGCCGACGTCGCGACGGTCCTCGCGAGTCCCGCGGGCGGGCTGAAGGGGGTCCCCGGCGACGCGACCGCGATCCCGGTCGTGAACAAGGTCGACGACGAGGCGGACGCCGCCGCGGCCCGGGCGCTCGCCGGGGAGATCCTCATGCGCGCGAACGTGCCGCGCGTCGTTCTCACGCGCCTGACCGCGGACGATCCGGTCGTCGAAGTCGTGGAGTAGCGGCGGCGGCGGTCTGGCCGTGCTCGGCCCGGTTCCGTCAGACCGGTTCCTCCAGTATCGTCTCATCCCCGTGCTGGACGACGGCGCGCTCCGGGACGGGAGTCTCCGTGAACGCGACGGCGACTGAGTGCGCGTGGGGCTCAGCGACGTCCGAGCAGCGGCCGACGTCCGAGTCGGGGTCGTCCTCGGAGACGATCCGGAGGCGGAGCGTCCCGTCGTCGAGCGCCGCCTCGAACAGCGTGACGCGTTCACAGCGGCGGGGGCCGTCGAGGAGCGCTCCCGCCACGACCAGCCGCGGCGTATCTTCGTCGAGGCGCCGGCGAACCTCGGCGACGTCGATTTCCGCCGGGTCATCGCTCCACGGCGGGGTGGGACACCCTGCGAGCGCGGCGGTCGAGACGGCGGCCGCGGACGCGAGGAGGGCTCTGCGTCGCATGCCCGGAGCGACGCGGAGGGCCGTGAAGTGTTTCCGTGGTCGGGGGTGGGGTCGAGCGGCTCGGGAGGAGTGGCCGCCGCCACCGCCGCATCCGAAACCACTATCCCCGATCCGGCGAACTTCCGGGTATGGACTGGCCACACGACCCCGACGGCGAGCAGGGGAGCGAGGGCATGCGGCAGTACGGCCACGCCGTGCTCGCGAAGAAGGTCAACGAGGATGAGGACTTTCCGCTGACCGCCGCGGAGTACGTCGAGCAGTACGGCGACCACCCGATCCGGATCGACTACGAGACGGTCGTCTCGGTCGAGGAGATATTCGAGAACGTCGAGCAGGAGGAGTTCGCGGACTTCGTCGAGTTCCACCAGGAGCTCGGCCGCGCGATGCGGGAGAACGGATACTGGTTCTACGAGGGCGCCGACCAGTTCGTGGACGGCAGCGCCTGACTGCTCGAACACTCGTTCCGGCGTCGTTCTCTTTCCCGAAGCCTCGGCTGTTCTGCGATACGTCGTCGCCACCGCGAGGAGCACTTCCGAAGCCCCAGCCGCAAGGCGGGCGCACGCTCGCTGTGCGCTTCGGTCGCTCGCGCTGCTCTCCCTCCAGTGCTCGCGCCACCTGCGCCCGCCTCGCGACTGCCCCTTCGAGTCCCGTCCTGCACCGCGACCGCACCTCACACCTTCCCAGCCTCGTCGACCGGCCGGAGCAACGCGGAGGGCGGTCGACTCCAGCGAGGGACCGAAGGTCCCTCTGGCAGCCGGCGCGTAGCGCCGGCGACCTCGCGCGTGCGACTCGCGCCCTTCGGGCGCTCGTCGGCACGCGCCACCGCGGTTCGTTCGTATCGCTTGGCCGGCCCTCGACTCTTTTAAGAACGCGGGGGGCGAGCGAGCCACCATGGACCACGAGCGGATCGCCGTCCTCGCCCACGAGAAGTTCCCCGACCGCGCGAAGACCGCGCTCGGCGTGCTGCGCTACGGCGACCAAGACGTCCGGGCCGTCCTCGACCGCGACCGCGCCGGCGACCGCGTGAGCGATCACGTCGCGGACGTGGGGGACGCGCCGATCGTCGCGTCGTTCGAGGAGGCGCACGCGGCGGCCGACGGCGACCTCGACGCCTTGTACATCGGAATCGCGCCGATCGGCGGCGGCTTCGACGAGTCGTGGCGGTCGGACGTCGAGGCCGCGATCGAGGCGGGCTGTGACGTGGTGAGCGGTCTCCACTACTTCCTGAACGAGGACGAGGGGCTGGCCGCGCTCGCGGACGACCACGGTGTCGACCTCGTCGACGTGCGCGAGCCGGACGACGACCTCACGGTCGCGACGGGCGCGTCCGGCGACGTGGACGCCGACGTGCTGCTCACTGTCGGGACCGACTGCTCGGTCGGGAAGATGACCGCCTCGCTGGAGATCGTCGCGGCCGCCCGCGAGCGCGGCATCGACGCCGCGTTCGTCCCGACCGGCCAGACCGGGATCATGATCGCCGGCTGGGGGAACCCGATCGACCGCGTCGTCTCCGACTTCGCCGCCGGCGCGGTCGAGGACATGCTCGCCGAGGTCGGCGACGACCACGACCTCCTCGTCGTCGAGGGGCAGGGGAGCATCGTCCACCCCGCCTACTCGGCGGTCACCTGCGGCATCCTCCACGGGTCGATGGCCGACGGGCTCGTCCTCTGTCACGCCGCGGGCCGCGAGGTCGTCCACGGTTACGAGGAGTTCGCCCTCCCGCCGCTCGTCGACTACGTCGACCTCTACCAGGACTTGGCGGCACCCGTCCACGAGGCGAGCGTCGTCGCGGGGGCGGTGAACACGAAGGACATCGACGAGGACGAGGCGGCCGCCGAGGCGGTCGCCGCGTTCGCCGACGAGACCGGGGTTCCCGCGATCGACCCGGTACGCCACGGCGCGGACGCCGTCGTCGACGCCGCCCTCGACGCCGGACTGGGCGCGGTCGACGCCGCGGACGCCGACTCGGAGGTCGACGGGGAGGAAGCGGCCGAATGAGCCTCGACACCGAGTTCGAGCGGGTGTCGCTGCCGCTCAAGAACGCGTTCACCATCTCGCGGGGGACGCAGACGGCGGCCGAGAACGTGGTCGTCCGCGTGACGGACGACGCGGGGATGACCGGGGTCGGCGGCGCGGCGCCGTCGACCCACTACGGCGAGACGGCCGACACGGTCGCGGCGGTCATGCCGGACCTCCTCGACGCCGTCGAGCGCGTCGGCGACCCCCACGCAGTCCGCGAGATCGAGACCGAGCTGCGGGCGGTCGTGAACGGGAACCCCGCCGCCCGCTGTGCCGTCTCGATCGCTGTCCACGACCTCGCCGCGAAGCGGCTCGGCGTCCCCCTCCACCGCCTGTGGGGGCTCGACCCGAGCGACGCGCCGAAGACGTCGTTCACCGTCGGACTCGACGAGACCGACCGCGTCCGCGAGAAGGCCGCCGACGCCGTCGCGGCGGGCCACGACGTGTTGAAGCTTAAGCTCGGGACCGACCGCGACCGCGAGCTGGTCGACGCCGTCCGCGAGGCGGCGCCCGACGCGCGGCTCCGGGTCGACGCGAACGAGGCGTGGACGCCGAAGGAGGCGGTCGCGAAGAGCGCGTGGCTCGCCGACCGCGACGTGGAGTTCGTCGAGCAGCCCGTCTCGGCCGACGACCCCGAGGGGCTCCGGTACGTCTACGAGCGGTCGGAACTCCCGATCGCCGCCGACGAGTCCTGCGTGACCGCGGCGGACGTGCCCGCGATCGCCGACCGCTGCGACATCGCGAACCTGAAGCTGATGAAGGCCGGGAGCCTGTCCGAGGCCCGGCGGGTGATCGCCGCCGCGCGAGCGCACGGGCTGGAGGTGATGTGCGGCTGTATGATCGAGTCGAACGCCTCCATCGCGGCCGCCGCGCAGCTCGCGCCCCTCCTCGATTACGCCGATATCGACGGGTCGCTGCTGCTCGACGACGACCCGTACGAGGGTATCGACCTCCCGGACGGTGAGATCCGGCTCGCCGATCAGGACCGCGCGGGGACCGGCGCGCGCCCGGCGTCGGAGTGAACCGAGTCTGAGGCGGGGACGAGAGGGACGGGGACCGCGGGGACCGAGCGCAGATCTGCTGGGGACCTCAGTTCCGCTTCTCGTCGGCTTGAGACTCCGACTCCTCTAGCTCAACGTCGAGCTCCTCGTCGAGGTCGGCGTTCGCATCACCGTCAAGATCGCTCTCTAAGTCGTCGGCGTCGATCTCCGACTCGATGTCCTCCAGTTCGGCGTCGACGTCCTCGTCGCTGACGGCGGCGTCGCCGTTCGACGACTCGCCCTTGCCGAGCTCGCCCTTCAGCGTCTCCAGCTCGGCGTCGACCTCGCTGTTCGTCGAGAGGCTCTCCAGCTCGCGGTCGATGCTGTCCTTGTCGGAGAGCGCGTCTTCGAACGCGCCGGAGTCCTCCAGCTCGTCCATCGCCTCCGAGCGCGCTTCCATCTCCTCGGTGCGCTCCTCGGCGCGCTCGATGGAGCGGCTCACGTCCTCCATCTCGTCGCCGACGCCCGTCATCGCCTCGGAGACGCGGGTGGACGCCTCGGCCGCCTCGTAGCGGGCCTTCATCGTCTCCTTCTTGGTGCGGAACTCCTCGATGCGGTTCTGGAGCTTGTTCTTCTTCTCGACGAGCTGCTCTTGGGTGTTGTTCAGGTCGGCGATCTGCCCTTCGAGCTCCTCGATCTGGGTCATCTTCGACTTCTTCTTCTCGAGGGCCTTGCGCGCGAGGTCGTCGCGGTCCTGCTGGACCGCCTCGCGAGCCTGTCGGTTGTGCTTCTCGACGTTCTCCTCGAGCTTGCGCTTCTGGATCTCCAGGCGCTTCTTCTGGGTCGTCAGGTCGGCGATCCCCTGTTTGACATCTTGGAGTTCGTCGCGCATCTGTTCGTACGAGTAGTCGAGCGATTCCGTCGGGTCCTCCGCCCGGTTGAGGAGGGCGTTCACCTTCGAGCGGACGACGTAGGAGGCGCGCGAGAGGATTCCCATACCACATCGTACGCGTTCCACCCGTTAAAACCTCATGCGGTTCGCGGCGCCAACGCGGGCAACGCGCCGGAGACACCGCCGTCGTCGTCGCCGACGCGCGTCGGCCGCGGCGGCCGAGCGCCCCCGCGGCGGCGCTTCCTGAACACTTATTCGTGACGTTCGTGTAGCCTCGGCCATGGACATCGGCGTGTTGACGGTTCCACTGGGCGGCGAACCGCTCGACGACGCGGCCGCGTACCTCGACGGCATCGGCGTCGACGCCGTCGAACTCGGTGTCGGCGGCTGGCCCGGCGAGGACCACGTCGACCGCGAAGCGCTCCTCGACGACCCGGCCGGGAGAGAGGAGCTGCTCTCGCTGCTCGACGACCGCGGGCTGCGGATCTCGGCGCTGGCGACGCACAACAACCCGCTCCACCCCAGCGAGGAGCGGGCCGCGGCGGCCGACCGCGAGCTGCGCGAGGCGATCGAGTTAGCCGACCTGCTCGGCGTCGACACGGTCACCTGTTTCTCCGGGCTCCCGGCGGGCGCGCCCGGCGACTCAACGCCGAACTGGGTCACGGCGCCGTGGCCGACCGAACACGCCGACGCGCTCGACTACCAGTGGGACGAGGTCGCGATCCCGTACTGGCGCGACGTGGCGGCCCACGCCGACCACCACGGGGTCGACGTGGCTATCGAGATGCACCCGAACATGCTGGTCTACGAGCCGACCGGACTGGTCGCGCTGCGGGAGGCGACGAACGACCGGATCGGCGCCAACTTCGATCCCTCGCACCTCTACTGGCAGGGGATCGACGTGACGGAGGCGATCCGGTTCCTCGGCGAGCGCGACGCGATCCACCACGTCCACGCGAAGGACACGAAGGTGTACGAGGCCGAGAGCCGCGTGAAGGGCGTGCTCGACACGACGAGCTACGCCGACACCGCAGACCGCTCGTGGCTGTTCCGTTCGATCGGCTACGGCCACGGCGAGGAACACTGGAAGGACGTGGTCTCGACGCTCCGGCTGGTCGACTACGAGGGCGCGCTCTCCATCGAACACGAGGACGCGCTCACCTCCTCGCGCGAGGGATTAGAGAAGGCGGTCGACGTGTTGGACCGGGCGGTGTTCGAGACGGAACCGGGCGACGCGTACTGGGCGGAGTGAGGCGGGGGAGGATCCGATGACACGAGAACCACTGAAGATCGGCGTACTGGGGTATCGCTTCATGGGCAGGGCGCACGCGAACGCCATGGCGCGGCTCCCGATGTTCTTTCCGGACGCGCCCGAAATCGAGCGGCACACGCTCGTCGGGCGCGACGAGGCGGCGCTCGCGGACGCGGCCGACCGGTTCGGCTTCGCGCACACCGCGACCGACTGGGAGGCTGCGATAGACGAGGTGGACGTCTTCTACAACCTCGGACCGAACCACGTCCACGCCGAGCCGTCGATCGCGGCCCTTGAGGCCGGGGTGCCGGTGCTCTGTGAGAAGCCGCTCGCGCCGACGCTGGAGGAGGCGGCAGCGATGCGCGACGCGGCGGCCGCGACCGACGTGACCAGCGGCACCGCGTTCAACTATCGGTTCGTCCCCGCGATCCGCCACGCGAAGCGGCTGATCGAGGACGGCGCGCTGGGCGAGATCCGGCAGGTCCGCGGGCGCTACCTCCAGGACTGGCTCGTCGACCCCGAGGCGCCGTGGGCGTGGCGGATGGACGCCGACATGGCGGGATCGGGCGCACTCGGCGACCTCGGCGCGCACACGCTCGACCTCGCGCGGTTTCTCGTCGGCGACCGCGTCGGCGAGTTCGAGCGCGTCGCTGGACAGTTGACGACGTTCGTCGACGAGCGCCCCGTCCACGACGAGGACGGCGGGGTCGCCGAGTACCGCGACGTGACCGTCGACGACGCGTACAGCGCGCAGGTCGAGTACGAGTCGGGCGCGACCGGAACCTTCGAGGCGAGCCAGGTCGCCGAGGGGCACAAGAACGACCACACAATCGCGGTCCACGGGACAAAGGGGAGCCTGAAGTTCTCCTTAGAGCGGCTCAACGAGTTGGAGGTGCTGCGCGAGGGGAACCGCGGCTACGAGACGGTGTTGGTCACCGAGGAGTCGGACCCGTACGTCGACCGTTGGTGGCCCCCCGGCCACGTGATCGGGTGGGAGCACACGTTCGTCCATGAGAACTACGAGTTCCTCTCGGCGGTCGCCGAGGGCGAGTCGTTCGAGCCGTCGTTCGCGGACGGCTACGAGGTCCAGCGCGTGCTCGCGGCGATCGAGCGGGCCGACGAGCGCGGCGAGCGTGTTCCGGTCGAGTGAGAGCTCCGCCTCCGCGTTGAGCGCGACCTCGACACCGAACCGACCTCAGACTCCGACGCCGCCGCCCGGCGTGCTGCCGCCGTTCTCCTCGCTCCACTCCTCTATCGCGGAGTCCTCGCCGTTGTACCTTCCGAGCGTCTCCCGGGTGTCGAACGCGACCGGCTCCCAGACGACCTCGAAGTTCTCGCTGCCGGTCGCGTTCGGGACTGGGACCCGATCGCCCGGCCGGACGACGCCGTCGCCGGGCCACGCGCCGAACTGGACGTTCCCGTCCGGGTCCTCGCCGCGGACGTACAGCTCCTCGGCCGGGACCGGCTCGGGCCCGAGCGCGACGACGACGAGCTCGCCGCCCTCCTGTCGCCCCTCGAACTCGGCGTCGGGCGGGGCGACGCCGTCGATGAGGCCGAACACCGCCGCGCCGACGATGGCGAGCAGCAGCACGACGACCCCGACGAGCAGTCCGGTCCCCGCCAGCGGGGTGAACCCTCGCTCGTCGTCTCGGAACGCCACCATTCGGCTGTCACTCCGACACCGCCGATATAAGGGTTTGCGCACCGCGTATCAGCCCTGATAAGAATGAGGCGGTGTGGGGCCCGGCTCGGGACGGACGCGTGGCTGAACCAGCCACCGACGCGGGGTCGAACTGCCCACCGACTCGGGATCGAACCGGAAACGGGTTATTCCGCGCGGCCGAACTCCGACCGTGACGACTCGGATGAGCGACTCGGCGGGCGGACGCCCCCGCGGTCCGCGAGGGATCGCGCGCACCTGGGTCGAGGTCCTCGTTCGCCCGCGGCGGGCGTTCGCGAACGGGATTACGCCCGGGGACCAGGCTCCGGCGCTGACGTTCGCAGTCGCGGTCGCCGCCGCGTTCACGCTCGGCCTGATCGCGACCGACTCCGGAGCGGTGCCCGTCGTCGTCCCCTCCTCGCGGCTCCTCTCGGACCTCGTCGTCTTCCTCGTCGCGGTCGCGCTGGCGGCGCCGGTCGGCCTCCACCTGACCGCCGCGGTCGCGACCGTCTCCGTCGTGGTCGCGAGCGTCGAGGTCGCCGACGGGAGCTTCTCGCTGCGCGACCGCGGCGGCGTGAGCGAGACGGTCCAGGTCGTCGCGTACGCGAGTTCGCCGATGGCGCTGGCCGGCCCGGCGATACCCGAACTCAGAGTCCTCTGCGGCGCGTACGCGGCGGTGCTGCTGTTCGTCGGGTTCCGCGCGGTTCACGGGCTGGGCGCGGTCCGGACGGTTGCGGCCGCGATCCCGCCCGCCGCGCTCGGGTACGGCGTCGGCTACCGCGTCGTGGCGGCGGGACGGACGCTGCTCGGCGCCTGACGCGTCGGGCCGTCGCGGCGGGACGACCGCGAACCCGCCGCGCTCCGATCGAGTCGCCGAGCCGGCTTTCGACAACCGTTTTAGGCCCGAGACTCTCGGTGTACTCAAATGGGATCCTGTATCATCTGTGGCACCGACGTCGGGGGCGGTCGCGTCTGCGACTCGCACCAAGAAGACGTCGCGTTCGACTTCCGCGGCGACTCTCCCGACGATCTGGTTCCGAGCCGCTTCTACCGGGGCGTCGTCGACGGATACGCCGAGTTCGGCGTGTTCGTCGACCTCGCGCCGGGCGTCACCGGACTGCTCCACCGCTCCGAGCTCGACCGTCGCCTCGACAGCCTCGACTGGGAGCCGGGCGACGACGTGTTCGTCCAAGTGAAAGGCGTCCGCGACAACGGGAACGTCGACCTCGGCTGGTCGATTCGACAGGCCGACCGCGAGTTCCGCGGCGTCCTCGTACAAGAGCCCTCCGGCGAGCACCTCCCCGACGAGGCGTCGGGCGACGACGTCGAAGAGTCCGAAGCCGACGACGACGCTGGCGCCGCGGAGTCCGCAGACGAGGACGAGACGGAAGCCGACGCGGAACCCGAGGCGCCGAGCGAGGAGGCCGAAGAGGCCGATGCGGAGCCGAGTGAGTCCCAATCGACGGACGCTCCTGAAGCGGATGCGGCCGCGGACGAGGGCGTCGGATCGGACGACGCGGACGCGTCGGAGGAGCCCGCGTCCGAGACGACCGCAGAAGACGAGGTGTCCGCGGAGACAGCCACGGACGAGTCTGACGTGGACGAACCGGAGCCCGAGCGCGTGTCGATCACGTCGCTCGGCGACGCGGTCGGAGACTCGGTCCGGATCGAGGGCGAGGTCGTCGGCGTCCGCCAGACCGGCGGCCCGACGGTGTTCGAGGTCAGCGACGCGACGGGCGCCGTCGACGTGGCCGCGTTCGTCGAGCCCGGCGTCCGGGCGCACCCGGACGTGGAGGTCGGCGACGCGGTGCGGGTCGACGGGGAGGTCGAGAGCCACCGCGGCGACGTTCAGGTCGAGTCCGAGGCGCTCGTCCTCCTCGACGGCGAGGACGCCGAAACGGTCCGCCGCCGCCTCGCCGAGGCCCTCACCGACGAGGCGCGCCCCGAGGGGCTCCAGCCGCTGGCCGGCGACGAGACCGTCGCCGAGCTCGCTGACGACCTGCTCGACGCCGCTGAGGCGGTCCGCCGCGCGGTCCTCGAATCGCGCCCGATCGTCGTGCGCCACCCGGCGACCGCCGACGGCTACGTCGCGGGCGCCGCGGTCGAGCGCGCCGTCCTCCCGCTGATCCGCGACGAGCACGCGAAGAGCGACGCGGAGTACCACTACTTCACCCGCCGCCCGCTCGACGAGCCGGTGTACGGGATGGACGCGGCCACCAACGACGCGACGCGGATGCTCCAAGACCGCGACCGCCACGACGAGAAGCTCCCGCTCTTCCTCCTCGTCGGCGCCGGATCGACGACCGAGTCCGCCGACGGCATCGACCTGCTGTCGGTGTACGGGGTCGACGCGGTCGTCGTCGACGCCGCGGTCGCCGACCCCGAGACGCGGGACGCGGTCGACACGCTCGTCTCGCCGGAGCTGGCCGACGCCGACGGCGACGAGACGCTCTCGACGGGTGCGCTCGTCGCCTCGCTCGCGTCGGCGATCAACGACGGGGTCCGCGCCGACCTGCGACACCTGCCGGCCGTGAGCTACTGGGCGGACGCCCCCGATCGGTACGTCGACCTCGCGCGCGACGCGGGCTACGACGCCGAGCGCGTCGCCGAGCTCCGCGAGGCGGTCGCGCTGGAGGCGTACTACCAGTCGTACCAGGACAAGCGCGAGCTGATCGCCGACCTCCTGTTCTCGGACGGCGGCGACCTCGCGGCGCACGTCTCCGAGCAGTTCCGGGAGAAGCTGGAGGCCGAGGTCGAGACCGCGGACGCGAACGTCGTGACCGAGGCGGTCGACGGCGTCGAGTTCGCCCTGCTCGACACCGACGGCTACACCCACCGGTACGACTTCCCGCCGACGCCCCTCCTCCTCGACGATCTCCACCGGCGCCGCGCCGACGGCGAGCCGTTCGCGACGGTCGGCGTCGGCACCGACGAGCTGTACGTGCGCACGACCGCGGACGTCTCCGTCCGCGACGTTGCCGACCGCGCGGCCGAGCTCGCGCCGGGCGCGGACATCGCTACCGCCGGCGTCCGCGAGGGGAAGATAGAGTTCCTCTCTGGCGAGCGCGACGCGGTCGAGGACGCCGTCGTCGCCGCCGTCTCCGAGTCGTTCTGAGGCGTCACGCGGTCAGCCTTTTCGGACGCGGCGGAGTCAGCGACGCGTGAACGGCCCGGGCGGGAGGATGAGGTCGTCGAGCTCGGGACGCTGTTTCACGTTGAACACGACCGACAGCTCGTCGGTCAGCGGGTAGCCGTTACAGGAGAGCCGGAACCCCCGCTCGGCGAGGTCGTCGGGCATGATGTGGTCGGTCGGCTGCGAGAGCTCCCCCTCGGCGAGGTACACCGCGCAGTTCGCGCAGGCGCCGCCGCGACAGGAGAAGGGCCACGCGAAGCCGCTGCGCTCGGCCGCCTCAAGCAGACTCTCGTCCGGGTGGACGAGCAGGCGACCGTGGGCGTCGGGGCCGAGGTCGGCGTGGGCGGCCTTCCGGAACAGCTCGTCGTCCTCGAGCGACCAGCCGTAGTCGACGACCGCCTCGTAGTCGAGGAACTCGACGCGGGTCGACCGCGGCTCGCGCGCGTCGTCGCCCTCGGTGAGGTCGACGTCAGCCGGGTCGGTCCCGTCGCCCGCGTCGCCGTTCCCGTCGCGTTCGGACAGCTCGCGGTAGGCTCGGCGGACGAGCTGGAACTCCTCGATCGAGCCGCCCTGGTCCGGGTGCGCACGCTTCACGCGCTCGCGGTAGGCCCGTTCGACCGCCTCGTCGTCGGCGTCCTCGTCGACCTCCAACACCTCGAACGGGGAAACCATTCAGACGCCTCGCCGTACGCGCGTGACGCACATAAACTGCCCAGAAGTCGGCAGGCGGATCGCGGCGGGAGCCGAAGCGACTGCGGGCCGCGAACCGCCGCCGGTCCCCCCGACCCGTCAGCGTTTAACAGCGACGCGCCCCACTGACGGGTAATGGGAAACGCCGACCTGCGCGACCTCGCGTCGATCCGCGACGCGCCCTTCGCGGAGATCGAGGGGGGCGTCGTCGCCGTCGACGCGCACAACTGGCTGTACCGGTACCTCACGACGACGGTGAAGTGGACGAGCGACGAGAAGTACACCACCGCCGACGGCGTCGAGGTCGCGAACCTGATCGGGGTCGTTCAGGGGCTTCCGAAGTTCTTCGAGCACGACCTGATCCCGGTGATGGTGTTCGACGGCGCGGTCACCGACCTGAAGGCCGACGAGGTAGCGGAGCGCCGCGAGAAGCGCGAGGCGGCCGAGGAACGCCGGGCAGCCGCCGAGGAGCGCGGGGACGCCGTCGAGGCCGCGCGCTTGGAGGCGCGCACGCAGCGGCTCACGGACACGATACAGGAGACGACCCGCGAGCTGCTGGGACTGCTCGACGTGCCCGTCGTCGAGGCGCCCGCGGAGGGGGAAGCGCAGTGCGCGCACATGGCCGCGACGGGGACGGTGGACCACGCCGGCAGCGAGGACTACGACACGCTGCTGTTCGGCGCGCCGACGACGCTCCGTCAGCTGACGAGCAAGGGCGACCCGGAGCTGATGGACCTGTCGGCGACCCTGGAGGACCTCGGCCTCGACCGGCAGGGGCTCGTCGACGTCGCGATGCTCTGTGGCACCGACTTCAACGAGGGGGTCCGCGGGATCGGGCCGAAGACGGCGGTGAAGGCGATCGCGGAACACGGCGATCTGTGGGGGGTCCTCGACGCCCGGGACGCCGAGATCCCGAACGCCGAGGCGATCCGGGAGCTGTTCATGGACCCGCCGGCCGAGGACGTCGCGGTCGACGCCGACGTGAACCCGGACGTCGAGGCCGCCCGCGAGTACGTCGTCGACGAGTGGGGCGTCGCCGCGGGCGAGGTCGAGCGGGGGTTCGAGCGCATCGCCGAGTCGCAGGTCCAGACCGGGCTCGATCGGTGGACCTGACGGGGCGCCGAGGCGGGTGACGGAGGAGCTCGGACGCCGGGGTCGAGGTGGTTCAGACGCCGGGACCGATCCGGCGCTCCGGGCCGCCGTTCCCCGGCTCGACCGCCGCGAACACACCTTTTATTTCCTCGTCGTCAGAAGGATGATTCACACGTGTCGCGGACCGGAACCCGATCGGACCGCGGCGACCCCGACAAATGAGCTTCGACGTTCCCGACGACAGACGGTACTTGGAATCGCACGAGTGGGCGACGACCGGCGGCGACACCGTTCGGATCGGCGTCTCCGACTTCGCGCAGGACGAGCTCGGCGACGTAGTGTTCGTCGAGCTCCCCGAGGTCGGCGACGAGGTCTCCGCCGGCGACTCGTTCGGCGTCGTCGAGTCGATCAAGGCGGTGTCGGACCTGTACGCGCCCGTCTCGGGCGAGGTCGTCGCGGTCAACGAAGCCCTGTTCGACCGCCCCGAACTCGTCAACGAGGACCCGTACGGCGAGGGGTGGATGCTCGAGGTCGACCCGGCCGAGGGCGGCGACGCCGATGGGACTCTCGACGCCGACGAGTACGACCAGCAGATCGCTTGACCGCGCCGACCCGGATCCGACGACGGACATTCGACACCGCACCCGATCATGACAACGCAACGTTTCGACCGACGAGCCGCGAACCGAGGAGCGAACGACGGCCGGGCGACGGCCCGGGGACGCGGGGGAGCGACCAGATGAGCCGGGCCAACGGCACCCCGTACGCACCGCACACGGACGAGGAGACCGCGGCGATGCTGGCGGCGATCGGCGTCGAGGACGAGGAGGCCCTGTTCGACATCCCCGACCCGGTCGCCTTCGACGGCGACTTCGGCATCGAGCCGCGGACGGAACGCGAGATCCGCGACGAGTGCGCGCGGATCTTCGCGCGCAACGACGACCTCACGGAGTTCCTCGGCCGGGGGCACTACGGCCACTACGTGCCGAGCGTCGTCGACCACCTCGCCGACCGCGCGGAGTTCCTCACGAGCTACACCCAGTACCAGCCGGAGGTGTCGCAGGGGTTCCTCCAGGCGCTCTTCGAGTACCAGTCGATGCTCGTCGAGCTGACCGGGCTCGACGTCGCGAACTGCTCGATGTACGACGCCGCGACCGCGCTCGGCGAGGCCGCGACGCTGGCGGACCGCGTCCGCTCGACATCGGGCGACGTGGTCCTCGTGCCCGAGCAGCTCCGCGAGGGGAAGCGGGCGGTACTGGAGAACTACTGCGACGGCGCCGACATGACCGTCGAGACGTACCCGATGGCGGACGGCACGGCCGCCGTCGACGCGCTCGCGGACCGCGCGGGCGACGACGTCGTGATGCTGTACGCCGAGAGCCCGACGGTGCGGGGCTGCCTCGAAGAGCGGCTCGCGGCGATCGGCGACCTCGCCGACGAGACCGGCGCGCTGTTCGCGCTCGGCTCCGACGTCGTCGCGCTGTCGGTGCTCGAATCGCCCGCGTCGGTCGGCGCCGACGTGGTCGTCGGCGAGGCCGGTTCGCTCGGCCTGCCGACCAGCTACGGGATGGGGCTCGGCATCTTCGCCTGCCGCGACGACTTCCTTCGGCAGGTCCCCGGTCGGCTCGTCGGGGCGAGCGAGGACGCGAACGGCGACCGCGCGTACACGCTGACGCTCCAGACGCGCGAGCAGCACATCCGCAAGGAGCGCGCCACATCGAACATCTGTACGAACCAGGCGTGGGTCGCGCTCCGGGCGGCGATCCACGCGGCGACGCTGGGGCCCGACGGCCTCGTCGACCTCGCGAACGACTGCGTCCGCGACGCCGAGGCGCTGGCGGCCCGGATCGAAGGCCTGTCGGGCGCGACCGCCCCCGTCCACGACCGTCACCACTTCCGCGAGTTCGTGGTCCACGTCGACCAGCCGGCCCCGGCGGTCGCCGAGGACCTGGAGGCCGAGGGGTTCGCGGTCCACGCGATCGACGACCACCTGCTTCAGGTGTGCGTCACTGACCTGAACGCGGAACGGACGGACGGGCTCGTCGCGGCCTTCGAGGAGGTGCTCTAATGATCCACGACCAAGCGAACTACGAGCGAGACGGCGAGGACGTCCGGGAGCCGCTGCTCTCGGAGAAGGGGCAAGCGACCGTCGACGTGCGCGAGGGCTCTCCGCTGCCGGACGACCTGACCCGCGAGGAGCTGACGCTGCCGAACCCCTCGGAGCCGGAGACGGCGCGCCACTACACCCGGCTCTCGCAGATGAACTGGGCCATCGACGCGGGGCCGTACCCGCTGGGGAGCTGTACGATGAAGTACAACCCCAAGTTCACCGAGGACGTGGCGGCCGACCCGAACGCCGCCGTCCACCCCGACCGCTCCGCGCGCTCCGCGCAGGGGAACCTCGAACTCCAGTACCGGCTCCAGGAGGCGCTCGCCGACGTCGGGGGGATGGACGCTGTCACGCTCCAGCCGCCCGCGGGCGCGGCGGGCGAACTGACGGGGATCCTCGTCACGAAGGCGTATCACGAGCACCACGGCAACGACCGCTCGGAGGTCGTGATCCCGGCGTCGGCCCACGGGACGAACTTCGCGACAGCGGCGACCGCCGGCTACGACGTGGTCGAACTGCCCTCCGGCGAGGACGGGCGCGTCGACCTCGAGGCCTTGGAGGCGGCCGTCGGCGACGACACCGCCGCGCTGATGCTCACGAACCCGAACACGGTGGGCCTCTTCGAGCGCGACATCACCGAGATCGCGGAGATCGTCCACGACGCCGGCGGCTTGCTCTACTACGACGGCGCGAACCTCAACGCGCTGCTCGGCCGCGGCCGGCCCGGCGACATGGGGTTCGACGTGATGCACTACAACGTCCACAAGACGTTCGCGACGCCGCACGGCGGCGGCGGTCCCGGCGCCGGCCCGGTCGGCGTCGTCGACGAACTGGCGCCGTTCCTCCCAACGCCGCGGGTCCGCGAGGCCGAGACGGGGTCGGGGTACGAGCGCTTCGAGCCGGACCGCACGATCGGCCGGGTCCACGGCTTCGCCGGCAACTGGCTCGTGCTGATCAAGGCGTACGCGTACGTCGCCCGCCTGGGCGACGAGGGGCTCGCCGACGCGGCGGCGAAGGCCGTCCTCAACGCGAACTACCTCGCCGAGCGGATCGACCTCGACGTTCCCTTCGGCCCGTTCCACCACGAGTTCGCGGCGACCGCGGGCGACCGCGACGCGGCCGACGTGGCGAAGCGAATGCTCGATTTCGGCGTCCACCCGCCGACGACGAAGTGGCCGGAGATGGTCCCCGAGGCGATGCTAACCGAGCCGACGGAGATCGAGGGGCAGTCCTCGCTCGACGACCTCGCCGAGGCGTTCAACCTCGCGTACGCGGACACCGACGAGGCGCTCGACGCGGCGCCGAACCGGACCGCCGCCGCGCGGATCGACCAGGTCGGCGCCGCGCGGGACCCGCGGCTCTCGTGGCAGGCGCTCGACGGGGAATAGCACGCTCGTACACACGCGAACCGACCGGCCGACCCGCGGCCCGGTCGCGCCGAGCCCGTCGACGCAGAACTAGTCGGCGTCGAGCTTGTCGGCGTCGGGCTCGTCGGCCTCAAGCGAGGCCGCCCCGGGGGGCGCGCGCTTCGCCGTTGGCCAGCCCTCGGCGTCCGACGGCGAGTCGAACGGCCCCTCGCCGTCGACGAACCGGCGCATCACCCGTCCCTCGGCGCGGTGGAGCGTCTCGCTGCACGTCGACTTCGCGATCCCGTTCGCCTCGGCCAGCTCCGTGAGCGTACACCGCCGCGGGGTGTCGTAGTAGCCCCTCTCGACCGCCGCGAAGACGAGGTCGCGCTGCGCTTCGGTGAGCGTCCGATCCGGCTCGTCGCCCCCGGTCGCGGCGACGCCGACCGTCACCCCGTCGTCCGCGAGCCGACGCCCGAACGCTTCGATCCGGTCCCGATCGCCGACGACCGTCACCGTGGCGCGGCCGTCGGCGACCTCGACCGTCGACTCGATGGGGAGGCCGACCGCCCGCGCCGCGGGGAGGTAGACGGGGGCGCGGCCGACCACGCGGAGCGTGCGAACGTCGCCGCGGCGCTCGACCGCCGTCACGCGCGCGACGCGCTCGTGGCCCCGGACCATGTTCTCCACGCGGTCCCTGTCGGTGCCGGCGACGCGAACGGTCGCCGCGGTCTCCGGAGCGTCGCCGTCGACGGCGATCGTCTCCGCGATCCGGAGCGTCGCCGCGGGGACGCCCCGCGACGCGTCGGCGAGCCACGACCCGGCCGGGAGGCCCAACCGGAGCACCGTCCGACTCATCGCTTCCACCTCGCTCCACCCCACGGACCCGCCGTCCGGGCGGTCGCTGGTACACGCATCTCCCGTGGGAGTACCGTCCCGACTCCCCTCCGCCTACCGCTTCATACGTTTCGGACCTAAGTACCCCGGGCAGAGGCGGGCGGACCGCGGGCCGCCTCGCTCGCCGAAACGTGACCGTCTCGGTCGCCGAAGCGAGGCCGCTCCGGTGGTCGGGCCGACACCGCCGCGACCGCAGCACCGAAGGCCCCGGCGCCCGAGCGCGCTGGCATGGAGACCACGGACGCGTTCGTCGGCCTGACCTGCGTCGACTGCGGGGAGACGTTCGACGCGGAGGCGGCGACCCACCGGTGTCCCGACTGCGACGGCATCCTCGACCCGACGTACGACTACGACCGCGTCGGGCTCACGCCGGAGACGCTCGACGCCCGCCCCGACGGGTCGATGTGGCGGTACGACGAGCTCCTCCCGTTCCCCGCTGAGACCGCGGTGTCGCTCGGCGAGGGGGCCACCCCGCTCGTGGAGTGTCCCGGGCTGGCGGACGCGATGGGCGTGGGGCGGGTCTTGTTGAAAGACGAGGGCGCGAACCCGACGGGGACGTTCAAAGACCGGGGGCAGGCGGCCGCGATGACGGCGGCGCGCGAGCACGGCGCAAGCGAGGTCGCCCTGAACAGCGCGGGCAACGCGGGGCAGGCGGCAGCGGCGTACGCGGCCCGCGCAGACCTCGACGCGCACGTGTTCCTCCCCTCGCGGGCGGGGTTCACCCAGAAGGCGATGACCGAGGTCCACGGCGCGGACCTGACCGTTACCGACCCGGTGGACGGCAGCTCCCAGATCGGCGACGCCGGAGCAGCGTACGCCGAGGCGATGGCTGATAACCCGGATTGGTACTCGACGAAGACGTTCGTCACGCCGTACCGCCACGAGGGAAAGAAGACGATGGCACTGGAGCTGCTGGCACAGCTCGACTGGGAAACCCCCGAAGCGGTCGTCTACCCGACCGGCGGCGGCGTCGGGCTGGTCGGGATGCACAAGGCCGCCCGGGAGGCGAGAGAGCTGGGGTGGACCGACGAACTGGTCCCGATGTACGCCGCGCAGGCCGCGGGCTGCGCCCCGGTCGTCCGCGCCTACGAGTCCGGGGCGGACCGCCACGAGCCGCTCGCGGACGACGAGGTCGACACTGCGTGCAACGGGATCGCGATCCCGGATCCGGGCGCGAGTCACCTCATCTTGGAGGCGGTCCGCGAGTCCGACGGCGGTGCGGTGGCAACGACCGACCGGGAGATCCTCGACGCCGCGGTCGACGTGGCTCGCACGGAGGGGCTCGAGGTGGGCGCGACCTGCGCGGCCGCCGTCTCGGGGGCGTTCGCGCTCGCGGAATCTGGCGAGTTCGGTCCCGACGACACCGTCGTCCTTTTGAACACCGGCGCGGGCAACAAGGACGTGGACGCGCTGCGCGCGCACCTCGGAGAGCGAGAGGCGGCGGCCGCCGAGCGCGACGGAGTCTGAACTCTCGGGCACCTGAGTTCCCAGTCGCCGGAGCGGCTACATCTCCCAGTAGTCGACCGCGTCGTCGATCTCGTGGTAGCCGGACAAGGAGCGCTCGTCGCGGCCGCCGGGCGGCGACCCGACGAAGACGCCGAACGTCTCCGAATCGGGGTACACCGTCACGTCCGGCTCGGTCATCGTCGACAGCGCGAGGTAGCGCACGGGGTCGTCGCCCTCGTTGACGACGCGGTGCGCGCCCGACTCGTCGGCGGCGAAGGCGACGTAGTCGCCGGCCGCGATCTCTTCCGTCTCTCCCCCGTGGCGGAGCGTGGCCTCGCCCGCGAGGACGTAGAGCGCCTCCTCGTTGGCGGTGTGGTAGTGGTACGGCCACGACTTCGCCCCGGCGGGGAGCTCGTAGAGGCTACAGCCGATCGCCTCCCCGTCGGCCGCTTCGGCCAGTTGCTTCCGGCGGAATCGGGTCCCGCCGCGGTCCGTCTCGCTCCAGTCGAGGTCGCCTTCGTTGACGCGTCCCATGACCCCGGCACTCCGCGGGAGCTGAAAACGGTTCGGGAGACCGCATTCCCGCTCGTCGACGACGGCAGCCCGAGGCCGAGATCGGCTACTGACCCGGGCCCGGGGTCGCCCGGCGAACCGGAACCACTAGGGCCGGGCCCCACCACCCCTCGCGCATGGAACTCGGGGTCATCGGACTCGGGCGGATGGGGCAGATCGTCGCGAACCGGTCGCTGTCGGCGGGCCACGACGTGGTCGCGTTCGACCTCTCGGCGGAGGCGACCGCGGAGGCGGCCGAGAACGGCGCGGAGCCCGCAGATTCGCTCGCGGACCTCTGCGACCGGCTGGACCGGTCCGGCGGCGACGAGGACGCCGGCAAGCGGATCTGGCTGATGGTGCCCGCGGGCGACGCGGTCGACGCCACGCTCGCGGACCTAGAACCGTACCTCGACGGCGACGACGTGGTCGTCGACGGCGGCAACTCCCACTTCGAGGCGTCCACGCGGCGCGCCGTGGATACCGACGCCGCATACCTCGACTGCGGCACCTCCGGCGGCCCCGCGAGCGCGGAGGCGGGCTTCTCGCTGATGGTCGGCGGTCCGGCGTGGGCCTACGAGGCGATGGTACCCGTGTTCGACGCGGTGGCGACCGGACCGGACGGCCACGACCGCATGGGCGAGTCCGGGTCGGGCCACTACGTGAAGATGGTCCACAACGGCGTCGAGTACGCCCTGATGCAGGCGTACGGCGAGGGGTTCGAGCTCCTCGCCGACGGGCGCTACGACCTCGACATGGAGTCGGTGGCGCGCACGTGGAACAACGGCGCGGTGATCCGGTCGTGGCTCTTGGAGCTCTGCGAGGAGGCGTTCCGCGAGGAGGGATCGGAGCTCGGCGACGTGGCGGACCACGTCGCGGGCGGCTCGACGGGGACGTGGACCGTCGAGGAGGCGCTCGAACAGGAGGTCCCGGTGCCGATCATCTACCAGGCGCTCGCGGAGCGGTTCGACTCGCGCAACGAGGGCCGCTTCTCGCGACGGCTCGCGAACCGACTCCGGTACGGGTTCGGTCGCCACGAGGTCGCGCGGCGGTCGGACGAGGAGTGAGGGCGAGCACCCCGCGGACCGCTCGGTCACGGCGCGCTTGAGGACGCTGACTGAGAACCGGGCGCGTTCCGTCCCCGATTATCAGGGCCGGTCACGGCCGAGAAACACTTATGTATGGTCGTGGTAGGTATTGACACGCATAGAATGTTCGAGCGATTCTCGAGCGGCTACTACCTGGGGGAACTGTACGTGGAACCCCATGACGGCGAGCGCGCCGTCATCCGGCGGGCGGACCACGAACACGTCAACGAGCAGCTGTACGCGGACGGGGACGGCGTCGAGCGACTCGACGCCCCGCTCGTCATGAAAGTCGACGGCGGCCACATCCCGGTCGGCGGCGACGACGACGTACCGAGCGGCACGCTCGCGATTCCGCAGGGACTCGCCGACGAGACGCTCCCGGACCGGCGGAACGTGCTGTTGGCGGACGCGGACCGCGCCGAGACGCTCCTCCGCTGGGAGGGGTGGGAGCCGTTCGTGAACGCGTAGGACGCCGCCGCGTGTCTGAGGGAGTCGCGAACGGCGAAGGCCGCGGCGGTAGCGCCCGGAGACCGATAGGGGCGGGCCCGCGCGTCGAGTCGAACTGCGCGTGGGACCGACCGGCATAGCGACCGCGTAGGCGGGAAATGGTTCGATGTCGGGCCGCGGACGCCGCCGGAGCCGCCCGATCGGGCACTCGTGTTATTATGCCGGTCCGGCTCGTGTCGAACGTATGGCGCTCGCGCTCTCGGCCGAGCTGGTTGCGACCGTCGCGGTCGTCGTCGCGGTCGCGGGCGCCGTCAACGGGGTCGCGGGGTTCGGCTTCGCGGTCGTGGGGACGACGGTGCTCGCGTCGACGCTCGACCCGGCGGCCGCCGTCGCGTTCATGATCGTCCCGATGTTCGCGGTGAACGTCGCCCTCGTCGGAGAGCTCACGCGCGAGGAACTGCGGACCTGCGGGGCCCGGTTCGCACCGCTGCTCGTGGCCGCGCTCGTCGGCACCCTCGCGGGGATGGCGCTGCTCGATCGCCTCCCGGCGGCTCCCCTGCGCGTCCTGCTCGGCGTCGTCTCGCTCGGGTTCGTGGCGACCGCGCAGCGCGCGGTCGCGCTCCCGTCGCTGCCGACTTCGGCCGACCGCGAGCGCGCCGAAGGCCCGCTCGTCATGGGGGTCGTGGGCGTCGTCTCCGGCGTCCTGTTCGGCGCGACGAACGTCGGCGTCCAGCTGGTCGCGTTCGTCCGGAGCTTCGACCTCTCGCACGGGGTGTTCGTCGGCGTCGTGGCGCTGGTGTTCGTCGGGATCAACGGCCTTCGCGTCGGGGCCGCGGGCGCGCTCGGACTCTACCCGGACGCCGCGTTCGCGCTCGCGTCGGCCGCCGCCGCGGTCCCTGCGGTCGCCGGCGTCGCCGTCGGGACTCGCCTCCGAGACCGCGTGAGCGAGCGGCTCCGGCGCGGCCTCGTCCTCGGCCTCCTCACGGTCATCGGGCTCCGGCTGATACTCGGCGGCGCGGGCGTCGCCTGACCGGTGTCGCCGTCGCTCCGCCGGAGTCGCCGCCGGTCAGTCGACTGCGGCCTCGATGTCGCGGACGACGGACAGCACCGCCCGCCACTGCTCGACCGTCCCGGGCGGCTCGCGGTCGACGGTCCCGGTCCGGTCGGTGATCGACCGTCGGACCGCCTGCGGGTCGTCGATCCGGCGGAGCTTGAGGTCCGGCCCGCCGGCGACTTCGATCGTGACCGTGCCGTACCCGAACGCGGAACCGGTCACCGATTGACTGTACGCCGTGTTCTGTACCTGTGCCAGCCCGACGCGGCGGACCTTTCGGCCGAGCACGCCGCGTTTCGACCAGATCGCTCGAGTCGTGACCACGTAGTCGGTCCGTGTGACGCGGAGCAGTTCCCAGCCGGCGATGCCGACGCCCAGCGGGCTCGCCGCGGCGATGCGCGGGTCGACCGCGGCCGCCGCGAGGAGCGCGACGGCGACGGTCGCGACGCCGACGACGCCCCCGCCGAGCGCCGCCGGCAGCCGCGGGCGACCCGTCCACACGACGGTCTCGTCGTCGTGCCGAAACCACCAGTCGCCGGTCATCGGTCCTCGCACGCCGTCTCCGACGCGGTCCGCTCGGCGCCGACGTCCTCGCCGGTCGCGGTCGGCGTCTCGGCGTCGCCGCCGGCACCGTCGTCGGTGACCGCGGAGCGGATCGCGCGAAGTTCGACGAGGATCTCGGCGAGCACGTCGTCGGCGTCGCCGTCGCCGTCGGCGCTGTCCCGCTTTCCGGCGTCGATCTCCCTGGCGATCAGCTCCTGGACCGACGCCGGGTCCGGAATGCTCCGGAACCGTAGCTCGACGCCGGAGCCGCCGGCGGTGCTGACCTCGACCGACCCGTACCCGAGCGACGAACCGATGGCCGACTGCGAGTAGGAGATGTTCTGTACCTTCTCGAACCCGATCTGTTTCACGTCCCGGGAGAGGATGCCCCGCTTGCTGTAGAGCCCCTTGTTCGTGACGACGTAGTTCGTGTTCTTGTACTGGAGGTAGCTCGCGGCGACGATCGGGATCCCGACGAGGACGAGCGACAGGGGAACGCCGACGAGAAGCGCCGGGACGACGCTGTACCTGTGCGGCGTGCTCGCCCAGCGGATCTCCTCGTCGTCGTCGAGCGACAGCCAGTCGAGGTCGAGGTCGGCGGTGACGCCGTTGCCGGTCTTCGGTTCCTCCTGGAGGGACGGAGACGACATATCCCCCGAAGCGTCGGGAGACGCTAAAACGGTGGCGGAGGCGCACCGATCGGGTCACGCGCGAAGCGGACGACGTGAACGCGGCGACGAACGGTCGCGCGGGAGACGGCGGCGGACGGTGGCGCGACGCGCGGACGGCCCGGAGAGCGGCGTCCGTCTCCGCCGCAGACGCACCTTTTACGTCGCGGCGGGTCGCGAATTCGGTATGATCGACAGGCTGCTCGGGCGCGCCGAGCTGAAGGAGCGCATCGAGGAGTTGGAGGAGGAGAAGCGTCACCTCGAACGCCGCGCCGAGGCCGAGGAGGAGCGGCGGTCCGACGCGGTCGCCGACCGGCAGCGCGCCGAGGAGCGCGTGAACGAGCTCGAACACCGGATCGAGTCGTTAGAGGAGCGGCTGGAGCGCGCCGAGGGGACGGAGGAGACGGTCGAGTTCCGCCGCGTGAGCGACCGCAGCGGCTCGCGGCTGACGGACGCGCTCGAGCGGTTCCGGGCCGTCGAGAGCGACGACCCGGAGGGGTTGCTCACGGCGTATGTGCCGGACGCAGACTCGGTCCCCGCGACCGTGTCGGACTGGCTCGGCGACCGGACGGCGCTCGTCCGGCGGGCCGCGCCCGCGGTCGTCCTCGCCGACGACACGGGCGCGGTGAGCGCCGCGCTGACGCCGCCGGTCGAACCCGAACCGTTCGACCGGTGGAGCGACCGGTTCCGGCTCGACGACGCGTGGTTCCGCCCGACCGGCCGGTTCGCGTTCGCCGTGGTCCGCTCGGACACCTTCGCGGTCGGCACCTACGAGGGCGACGAGCGGGTCGCATTCGAGGGGTTCACCACCGACGTGAAGGAGGCACACTCGAAGGGCGGCTTCTCGCAGGGGCGATTCGAGCGCCGCCGGGAGGGGCAGATTGACGACCACCTCGACCGGGCCGACGAGGCGCTCGCCGGGGTCGCCGCGGGAGAGGACCTCGACCGCGTGATCGTCGTCGGCGAGCGCAGCGTGCTGGGCCGGGTTCGGGACCGCGCCGACGTCACCGACGTGTCGGACGCAACCGGCAAGCCGAAGGGAGCGCTCGACGACGCGTTCCGCGACTTCTGGCGGGTGCGGATTCGTGCGATCTGAACCGGGGACGCCCGTCCGGCGTCAGAACGGGCTCTCAGGCCCCTCGTCGGGATCGCTGGCGGCCGGCTCGTCCGACGCGGGCAGGTCGCCGATTTCCCGCTCCCACGCCTCGATGCCGCCGCGGAGGCTGTCGACGCGCGCGTCCTGCGTCCCCTCGTAGCTGCCGATGAGCTGGGCCGCCTGCTGGCTGGCGACGCCGTGGGGGCAGACGGTGACGATGCGGTCGCTGCCCTCGAGCTCCGCGATCCGGTTCGTCAGCTCCGGGAACGGGATACACTCGCTGTCGGGGAGGTGCCCTCGGTCGAACGCGCGCCGGTCGCGGATGTCGACGATGCGGAGCGACTCGTCGGGAGAGCTGTCGCCGCGCTCGTCGAGCAGGGCTGACAGCTCTTCGGGGTCGATTTCGCCGTCCATCAGTGGAGCGGGGCGAGGGTGGCCGTGAGCACGGCTCGGTCGTCGGTGTCGTTGCGGGCGCCGTGGACCGCGCCCCGGGCGTTCTCCACCACTGCCGGGGCCGCGAGCGCCTCTTCCTCGCCGTCGCGGATCACCGTCGGTTCCCCCTCCAGCACGTGGAACACGTTCGTGGCGTCCGCGTGCTCGTGGGGGTCGACGGTCGCGTCCGGGCCGAGGACGAACGCCTTCACGAGCGCGTCGTCGGTGACGACGACCTCCGCCGTCTCGACCTCGCCGGGAGCCGGGTCGAGATCGGCGACCGCCGCCGCGTAGCTGTCGAGCGTCATACCCGCACCTCGCGCGGGACGGGGAAAAATCGCGCGCTCGGGGCGGCTCAGTACGTCGGCGACTCCTCGGGCTCGCCGTCACGCGCGTTCGCGACGCGGCCGAGGGTGAAGAGGAGGTCAGAGAGGCGGTTGAGGTAGGTGACGACCGACTCGTTGATCGGCTCCGAGCGCGCCAGGTCGACGACGCGCCGCTCCGCGCGCCGGACGACGGCGCGCGCGTGGTGGAGCGCCGCCCCCGCCTCGCCGCCGCCCGGGAGAATGAACGACCGCAGGGGCTCCAGCTCCTCGTCGAACGCGTCGATGCGCTCCTCCAGCAGGTCGGCATGGTCGGGCTCCACCTGCGGGTCGTTCGGGTCGGGGTCGGGGTTCGCGAGGTCGGCCTGAACGACGTGAAGATGGTTCTGTATCGTCTCCAGCAGCTCGTCGATGTCCTCGTGGCCCGTCGGGCGGACCGTTCCGAGCAGCGCGTTCGCCTCGTCGACCGAGCCGTACGCCTCGATGCGGTGGCTGGACTTCGACACCCGGCTCATGTCTCGGAGGTCGGTCTCCCCCTCGTCGCCGCGACCGGTGTAGATGCTCATGCGAGGGTCCTCTCGACGTAGTCGACGATGTTCGCGCTCTCGGCCATCGTCACGCCGCGACCCTCGTCGACGAGGACGGGGACGCCGCGCTGGCCGCTCACTCGCTTCACCTCGTTCCGGTCGGAGTGGAGCGCTTCCACCCACTCCGTCTCGTACTCGACGCCCGCGTCGTCCAGGGCGTCGGCCGCCTTCTCGCACCACGGACACCCGTCGAGGGCGTACAGTCGAACGCTCATACCGATCGATCGGTCCGCGCGGTCAAGAAGGTGTGCGTCCGACCGCGACGGTGGGAGAGGCCTCGTATCGCAGCCCCGGGCCGCGGGCCGCCCCCTCAGCGATCTCGGTACGACGCCATCGCCTCCCGGTGTGCCTCCGGGATCGGCGTCGGCTCGCCCGTCTCCGGGTCCACGGCGACGAGCGTCGCCTCGGCTTCCGCCGCGACGGCGTCGCCGATCCGGATCTCGTGCGTCATCGTCGCGCTCGACCGGCCGAGATCCGCTATCTCGACGCTCACCGCGACCGCGTCGTCGTCGAGTTCGACCGGTCGCCGGAAGTCGATCGACAGCGACGCCAGCACGGTCGACGCCCCCGAGATGTCGAGGTCGAGGACATCGCGGAAGAAGCGCGTCCGCGCCTGCTCGATGTACGTCGCGTAGACGGCGTTGTTGACGTGGCCCATCGCGTCGATGTCGCGGAACCGAACGTCGATGTCCGCGGTGTAGGTCGCCATATCCGACCCACTGGCGGGGATCGTATGTAGGCGTCGGGATCGGCGTCGACCGCGGCGGCGCCGGGCGCCCCACCAACGTATAAAACCGACACGCGCGTACCGGCGAGACATGGACAACGGCGCGATAGACGACGTCGACAGGGCGATCCTGTACGCGCTCCAGGCGGACGCGCGGAACACGTCGTCCGGGGACATCGCGGAGCGGGCCGGCACCTCGGACAGCACCGTCCGCAAGCGCATCCAGCGGTTGGAGTCCGAGGGCGTGATCAAGGGGTACAGCGCCAGCGTCGACTACCAGCGGTCGGGGTATCCGCTCCGGATGCTGCTCTACTGTACCGCGTCGATACCGGAGCGCGGCGAACTCATCCCCGACATCCTCGCGATCGACGGAGTCGTGTCGGTCCAAGAGCTCGTCACCGGCGAGCAGAACCTCCTCGTCACCGTCGTCGGCGAGTCGGACAGCGACATCACGCCCGTGGCGCAGGCGCTCCTCGACATGGGCGTCACCGTCGCCGACGAGGTCCTCGTGCGGACCCACGAGACGACCCCGTTCGGACGGTTCGACGCCGGGCGGGACGGGGCGGAGGACTAACCGACGACGCGCTCGATGTCGAGCCCGGTCGCCCGCCGGACGACCGCACGGACCGGGTCCTCCGAGCCGGACAGGTTGTCGGAGTCGCCGTCGAGGACGAGGAGGGCCGCCCGCCGCCCGGGCTCGATCGCCCCGCAGTCGAGGTCGGCGATTTCGGCGCCCGCGGCGGTCGCCATTCGCAACACCTCCTGGTCGGTCACGTCGAACCGCTTCGCCGCCGTCGCCATCTCGCGGAACATTGACGGCTGGTTCAGCATGGCGTTGTCGGTGCCGAGCGCGACGGTGGTGTGGTCGAGCAGCTCCCGTATCGGCGGCGTCCCGACATCGAGGACCGCGTTCGCGCGCGGACAGACGGCGATCGGGACCGACTGGTCCGCGACGCGCTCCAAGTGGTCCGGCTCGGCGTGGACCATGTGAACGAGCAGGTCCGGGTCGTAGTCGAGCGCCGGGTGGATGTCGGTCGCGTCCGGCTCGCCCGCGTGGATCGCGAACGGGCGACCGCGATCCTCGCAGGCGGCGCGCTCCGCGGCGAACTCGTCGTCGTTCGCGCCGGAGGCCCCGTAGCCGTCGGCGACGTCGAGGACCGACGGGTCGCCGCTCCCGAAGATGAACGGGTCGACGCCCGTCTCCGCCGCCGCCTCGCGGAGCGCCCGCGCGCCGGCGGGCCCCGACTCGCGGAAGTCGAGCGTGGAGACCGTGCCGGTCCGACGCATGAACCGGAGCGTCCGCCGCATCGCCGACACCAGTTCGTCGCGGTCGGCGGCCGCCAGCCGCCGGTGCTTCAGGCTGTCCGGCGGCGCGACCGCCTCGTCGAGCGACAGGCCGACCGCGGCCTCCTTCGCGACGGAGTCTCCGAGGTGGGTGTGCGCGTTGACGAACGCCGGCAGCACGATGTCCGTCGAGTCGGTGTCCGTCTCCTCGACGGCGTCGATCCGCCCGTCTTCGACGACGACGCGTCCGCGGACGGGCTCGAACGACTCCCCGACCAGGACGGTCCCTGCGAGTTCTCGCATACCGGTCCTCCGGACTCCGAGCCGATATGGTTTCCTGAGTCGCGACGCCGAACGGGCTCACTTGCGACCGCGTACTCGCCAGGCCCTCCCCCACGAGAGAATAATCATAATGTTCTATAATGCTGTTCTTGCGAACGAATTGTGAATACAAACAGCTTTAATAGACGTTATGTTCTCAAAGTGGGTAGACAACGACCGGGTTGCGACTCGACCCGACGGCGGGTCGAGACCGGTCGCGTGGTCGCTCGAACGATGTCAGGACCCACCTCGAAGACGACGGTCGGAGCGCTCCGGAAGACGACGGACTCGTCGTTCGTCTCCGCTGTACTGACGTGGCTCGCGTGGTCGCTGTTCGCCGCGAGCGTCGCCGTCCTCGTCGCCCGACTCCGACTCGGCGCCTCGTGGGAGGTGCCCGGCGCGGTCGCCGTCGACGGACTGACCGTCCTGCTGTGGACCGTCGTCACGTTCTTCAGCGGGATCGTCCACAGCTACTCCCGGCGCTACATGGCCGGGAGCGCCCACGAGACCGACTTCTTCCTCGGGATCTTCTCATTCACGCTCGCCGTGATGGCGCTCGTCGCGGCCGACCACCTCACGCTGTTCTGGCTGTGCTGGCTGGCGATGGGACTCTTGATGGCCCGGCTCATCGGGACCGTCGACGGCTGGCCGCAGGCCCGCGCGGCCGCGAGCGTCGCCCGGCGGCACTTCCTCGCGAGCAGCGCGCTCCTCGGCGTCGCCCTAGCGACGCTGTGGCGGGCGACCGAGGCGACGACGATCTCGGGTATCGCCGCGAGTGCGGACGGGCTCGGCGGCCCCGCGCTGCTCGTCGCCGGGGGCGCGCTCGTCCTCGCGGCGATGATCCAGTCCGCCCTCGTCCCGTTCCACGGGTGGCTGCTCTCCTCGATGACCGCTCCCACGCCCGCGTCGGCGCTGATGCACGCCGGCTTCGTCAACGCCGGCGGCATCCTCCTGACCCGCTTCGCGCCCGTCGTGACGGCCGAGACCGGGCTCATGCTCGCCCTCGTGGTCGCGGGCGCCGCGAGCGCCCTCGGCGGGAAGCTGCTCAAGACCGTCCGGTCGGACGTCAAGGGCGAACTAGGCTGCTCGACCGTCGGGCAGATGGGCTTTATGATCGTCCAGACCGGGCTCGGCTTCTTCGCCGCCGCCGTGACGCACCTCGTGTTACACGGGTTCTACAAGGCGTACCACTTCCTGAGCGCGGGCGACAAGGTCGAGCGCACGGCCCCGACGGAGACCGAGTCGGAACTCGGGGGAACGGGCGTCGCGGGTGCGGCCGTCGTGTTGCTGACCGGGCTCGCCGGCGGCGCGACGTTCGCGGTCCTGACGGGGAAGGGAACGAGCCTCGACAGCGGGCTGCTGCTCGCCGGGTTCGTCACGCTCACAACGCTCCACGCGGCCCGGAGCGCCGTCCGGCAGACCGGTCTGTCGACGGCGGCCCGCTACGGCGCCGTCCCGCTGGTGGCGCTCCCGGCCATCGCCGTGTACGCGCTCGCGTACGAGGCCGTCTCGGGGCTGCTCGCCGGGCTCCCCGTCGTCTCGGCGCCGACCGAACTGACAGCGCTCCACGCGCTCGTCGGCGTCGCCTTCCTCGCGGCGTACGTCGCGATCGAGACCGGCGTCTACGAACGGAGCGAGCGCCTCTACGTCGCCCTGCTGAACGCGGGGCAGCCCGCCCCGGAAACCGTCCTGACCGCCACGGAGGAATACGATGAACGCTGAATCCACCACCGAAGACGACGCAGACGCTATCGAGACGGCCGCGACCGCCGTCGGGTCGGTCTGGCCGGTCCACTCGTTCGTGACCGCGAACCCCCTCGCCGGCTTCGAGGACCGGCCGTTCGACGAGGCCGTGAGTCGGGCGGCGGACCTTCTCGGCGGCCGCGGCTACCCGCGGGCGGCGACGTTCCGGACGGCCCTCGACGAGGGGCGGATCGACGCCGACCTGCTCGACGAGACCCTGACCGACCGCGGCTACGAGGCCGGTCCCGAAGCCCTGCTGGACCGGCTGGAATCCGCCGAGGGGACGGACGAACCGAGCGACGCCGGCGCCGCGACGCGCCCGGATTCCGACGCCGAGCGCGTCGACCGCGTGCTGACGAAGTGGCTGTCGGCCTTCCTCGACGAGGGGCGGGCCGAGTGGTCGATGCCGAACCGCGAGGCGGGGTTCTACGACGCGTTCCGGTCGGTCGCCCAGCACGACGACGAGATCCCCGATCGGGGGCTCGCAGCCGACCTCCCGGCGTCGCCGACGGCGGCCGTCGAGTCCGCGCTGGAGCCGTATCCCGACGACCGGTGGCAATCGATCTTCGAGGCGCAGTTCGCCGCGCTCCCCGGGTGGACCGGGCTGCTCAAGCGCCGCGCCGACGACGGCGGCGCGTGGCAGTCCGCGTACCCGATCACGCTGACCGGGTACCTCGCGGCCCGGCTCGCGCTGGCGGACGCCTTCGGTGTCGACCTCGCCCCGCCGGCCGAGTCCGACGGCCCGGTCGTCGGCGCGGAGGACGAGATCGCGGCAGCGTTCCTGAGCGCGTGGGAGGCGACGTACCGCGACGCGCTCGTCGAGCGGGTCGCGGCCCAGAGCGAGGCCCGCCACGGCGAGCGCGGGGCCCGCGCGGACGGCGGCGCGTCCGGACGCCCGGACGCCCAGCTGGTCTTCTGTATCGACACGCGCTCGGAGGTGATCCGTCGGCACGTCGAGGCGACAGGGGACTACGAGACGCACGGCTACGCCGGCTTCTTCGGCGTCCCGATGGAGTACCAGGGGTACGACGACGACGTGTCGATCGACGCCTGTCCCCCGATCCTCGACCCGCAGTACCGCGTCGCCGAGGTCCCGACGGACGACGGCGCGCGGGCGAGCCGCGACCGCTGGGCGCGCGCTCGCGAGGCCGCGGGCGAGGCGATCGAGACGCTCCGCTCGAACCCCGCGACCGCCTTCAGCTTCGTTGAGGGCGCCGGCAGCGGCTACGGGCTCGCGCTCGCGGCGCGCACGCTCCTTCCCGCCCGGGTGTACGACCTGCTCTCGACGACCGACGACGCGGTTCCGGGCGATCACGAGTTCTGCGAACCGGGCGTCCACCGGCGGGACGGCGCTCCCGGAGCGCTTCCGACCGGTCTGACTCGCGACGAGAAGGTCGAGTACGCCGCGACCGCGTTCGAGCTGATGGGGTGGGAGGAGTTCGGTCGCCTCGTCGTCTTCACGGGCCACGCGGCCGAGACGGCGAACAACCCCCACGACTCCAGCCTGGACTGCGGTGCCTGCGCCGGCAACCCCGGCGGCCCGAGCGCCCGCGTCCTCGCGGCGATCTGTAACGACCCCGAAGTGAAGACGGGACTGCGCGAGCGCGGCCACGACGTGCCCGACGACACCGTCTTCCTCGCCGCCGAACACAACACGACGACCGACGAGATCGAGCTGTACGACGGGGACGTACCGGACTCGCACGCGGCGGACCTCGAACGGCTGCGCGCGGACCTCGACGCCGCCCGCGAGGCGGCAGCCGCCGAGCGGGTCGGACCGGCGGGCGAGGCCGACTCGGCCGGACCCGGGGGCGCGGCGGGCGTGCGCGAGGCGGAACGGCGGGCCGCAGACTGGGCCGAGACGCGCCCCGAGTGGGGGTTGGCCGGAAACGCCGGCTTCGTCGTCGGGCCCCGGCCGCTGACGAGCGACCTCGACCTCGACGGGCGCGCCTTCCTCCACTCGTACGACTGGGCGACCGACCCCGACGGAACGGCGTTGGAGGCGATACTGACGGGCCCGATGGTCGTCACCCAGTGGATCAACGCGCAGTACTACTTCTCGACGGTCGACAACGCCGCGTACGGCAGCGGGTCGAAGGTGACCCACAACCCGGTCGGCAACGTCGGCGTCTATCAGGGCAACGGCGGGGACCTGATGACCGGCCTTCCGCTCCAGTCGCTCATGGCCGACGCCGACACGGCGTACCACCAGCCGCTGCGGCTCTCGACGGTCCTCCACGCGCCCGTCGACCGCGTCACCGATATCCTCGCCGACAACGAGGCGGTGGCCGGACTGCTGGACAACGACTGGCTCTCGCTGACGGTCGTCGACCCGACGCGGGACCACCGCGCGTTCCGCTACGAAGAGGACTTAGAATGGACGCCGGCGCCCGCGGCGGCCGAAGCGCGCCCCGGAACGGCGACGACGCCGGCCGTCGCCGACGACTGAGATCGGTTCGCCACGGAACCCGGCGAGCGGAGCAAGCGCGGCCGCCCACGCGACGGCGCCGAGAGCCACGCCTGTTTCGTCTCGATCCGGAAGGACACAGCACAGGGAGAGCGTCCCGCTCGGCGACGCGTTCTCAGCGGGCGGGCGACGGTACGTGGTGGGCGTCCCCGGACCGAGTGATCTCGGTCAGTACAGCAGTTCGTCGTCGTTCTCGATCATGTACAGCGACCGGGCGGCGATGTTGACCGCGTGGTCGCCGACCCGTTCGAGGTCGCGGATCGTGAGGAGCAGCCGCGAGACGTTCTGCATGGTACCCTCCACGTCCTCGTCTTCGCGGAGCTCGTCGCGCTCGATGAGGTCGCGGACGGCGAGGTCGCTCGCGGCCTCGCAGGCGACGTCGACTTCGTCGTCCGACTCGGCGACGGCGTAGCAGCGCTCTGCGTCAGACTCCGCGTACGCGTCCATCGCCTCGTCCAGCATCGCCAGCGTGTCGTCGCCGATGCGCTGGACGTCGACGTCGGGGAACACCTCGCGGTCGGCCCGCTTGGCGTACTCGCCGAGGTTCGTCGCCAGGTCTGCGATCCGTTCGAGGTCGGTGATGATCTTGAACGAGGCCGCGATGAACCGCAGGTCCCCGGCCACCGGCTGCTGGAGCGCGATGAGGTCCGTACACTGTCCCTCCAGTTCGAGGTAGAGGTCGTTGATCTCGGCGTCGCCGGCGATCACCTCTTCGCCCAACTCCTCGTCCTGCTGTTCGAGCGCGTCGAGCCCCATCCGCAGGCGCTCGGCGACGACCTCGCTCATGTAGAGGACGTCGTCGCGGAGGTCTTCGAGCTTCGTCTGGTACTGTTCGCGTGGCATCTTGGCAGATCCGCCACGCCCGACGCACAAAAACACGTCGGCGGCCGGTTCCCGAACGCGGCAGCCGGGCGATCGACGAATGACCGAGCGGAGCGACGAGGGAGCGGCCGCGACGACACCGACGCGTCGGCAGCGGTCACGACCCCGCGTGACTCGGACGGTACCGGACGGGTTCGGCCGGTGACGGACTGGTTCGACCGGTAGCGGAGCCTCGGTCGAAGCGTTCAAACCCCGCGGCGACGACGGCTCGGATATGCAGAGCTTGGAAGACTTCGTCGTCGACGAGAACGAGGAGGCGCTCGCGCCCGCGGTGGTGCTCGCGACGATCGCGCTCCTCGCGGTGTTCGTCGTCGGAATCCTGGTCTCCGCGGTCGGGCTCGTCGCCTGACCCGTCCCGGCCGTTCGGGCAGGAGGACTCCGTCAGAAGCACCCCCGCGCCACGGCGTTTTTTGTGCCCGCGGCCGGGCGGGACGGTATGGACCGCCGGATACTCGCCGACCTCCTCGGCCGCAACGACGACCACGTCGCCGCTCTCCCTCCCGACGTTTTCGACAGCCACCGCGACGGCCAGCGCCCCGGCGTGGTCTCCGTCTGCTGTTCCGACTCGCGCGTGTCACAGGAGGGGATGTTCGCCGTCGACGAGCCGGGGTTCCTCTTCACATCCGGCGCCATCGGCAACAAAGTGAGCGCGCTCGTTGACGGCGAGCGCGTCCTCGACGGGAGCGTGGCGTACCCGCTCCGGCACACCCACACCGAGGTCCTCGCCGTGGTCGGCCACACCGGGTGCGGCGCGGTCGGCGCCGCGCTCGCGGCGGCGCGCACCGGCGAGTTCCCGGCCGAACCGGGCGTCCGCGCCGCCGTCGAGGCGCTGCTGCCGATCGTCGAGGCCGGGCTCGACGACCCGGCCGTCGTCGGCGAGGGTGACGGCGAGGCGGTCGACGGCACGACCGACGAGGACGCCGAGAGCGACGCCGGTGTCTCGGTCCGCGACCGGCTCGTTGAGTACAACGTTCACGAGCAGGTCGCGTTCGCCCGCGGCAGCGACGAGGCGGCCGACGCGACCGTGTACGGCTTCGTGTACGATCTCCACGGCGTCTACGGCGACCGTGACGGCGTCGCCTACCTCGTCAACGCCGACGGCGAGCGCGACCCGGCGGCGCTGCGCGACCTCGTCGGCGCGTCGCACGACGACCACGTGGCGACACTCCTGTAGCGCGAGGGGCTCCAAGCCGCCGAGATCGGGAGGCACCGGGACGCCAAGGGCGAGGGGATCGCATCCGACAACCGTTTCACGGCGACGCCCGAATGGGGTTCAAATGGACCGACGCGTCCTGTTCGCGACGCTGATCCTGCTGGCCGGCGGCGCGACCGGGGTGGGCGTGGCGCTGTTCGCGTTCGTCGGCGTCGACGACGCCACCACCGAGACGACGATCGTCTGGGAGTCCGGGCCGGCGCCCGGCGACGACGGCAGCGGCGCGGCGGTCGCGACCGTCGACGGCGAGCCGCTCCTCTTCCGCCCCGCGGCCGAGGACGGGTCGCGGGTCGTCCGCGCGACGGCCGTCGGGACCGACGAGACGCCTTGGTCGGTCCCGGTCTCCGGCCCGGACGCGGAGCGCGGCGGCGGGGACGCCGGCGACACGAACGGCTCCGACGGCGACGGCCCGGTCGGCGTCAGCGGGCTCACCGCGGGCACCCTCGCCGGCGACCCGGTCGTCGCGCTCACGACGGCGCCGGGGGAGCTCGTCGTCCTCGACGCCGCCGACGGGACGGAGCGGTTCGCGGTCGACCTCGGCGGTCCGAGCGGGGTCCGCCCCGCGATCGGCGACCTCACCGGCGACGGAAGTCGGGAGGTGGCCGCGGTCACGACCGACGGGGGCGTTCGGGTCGTCGACGCCGCGGGCGACTCGGTCGCCGAGGCCTCGCTGGCGGGCGAGATCAGCCGCCGACCGCTCATCGTCGAACCGGACGCTGAGGCCAACGAGCGGGGCGGACTCGCGGTGCTGACGACCGCGGGCGCCCCCGCGACGGTCCACATGCTCGACGCGAGCGGCGGGACGCGATGGACGACCGAGCCGACCGTGAATCCGCTGAGCTGGAACGCGGCGGACAGCCGGGACGGGCCAGTCCTCGCGCTCGGCGGCGCCAACGGGAACATCGAGACGCTGGAGACGAGCGACGGCTCGGACCGGTACGAGGTCGGCCTTCAGGATCTCCCGGTCGCGATCGGCGATGCGGACCCCGGACGGGTGTACGTCGGCGGCTCCGGGAGCGTCTGGGCCGTCGACCTCCTCGACGGCGAGGTCGTCTGGAAACAGCAGTACGGTGCCTCGACCCGGATCAACGAGCCGCGCATGGGCGACGTCGACGGCGACGGCGAACTCGCGCCCGTGGTGGTCAACCGCGACGGCGAGGCCCTCGCGATGACCCAACAGGGCGAGGTAACCGCCCGGGGCGGTCCCGCCGAGGTCGTCGCGTACGGCGGTCCCCTGTTCGCCGACGTCACCGGCGACGGCGGTGACGAGGTGATCGTCGTCGCGGACGACGGGACCGCGATCGCGGTCGACACGTGATTCCGGGAGCGGCGCTCGGCGACAGTTTATACCGGCAAGGCAGAGCAAAACCAACCGACTGCGCCGCGCTCAGCGCGAATATTCACCGGAAACGCGGTGTGTCGCGTGAGCGGTAGCTCTGTGCGGGATCGGACAGCGGAGAAACGGTAGACGCCCCGCGAGCAGCCGCGTCAGTGAGATTCGTCCTCGTACACCCACGCGGCGGTGTCGAGGTCGTAGTCGACGAGCTCCTCGTCGTCGAAGAACAGGTCGATCTCGCGCTCGTTCGCGCCCTCGTCCTCGTGGTCCGACGCGTGGATCACGTTGTGGCCGAGGTCTAAGCCGAAGTCGCCGCGGATCGTGCCCGGGGCGGACTCGGCGGGGTCGGTCTCGCCGACCATCGCGCGGACCTGCCGGGTCGCGTCCGCGCCCTCCCACACCATCGCGAAGACGGGGCCGGAGGTAATGAACTCGACGAGGCCGTCGAAGAACGGCTTGTCCTCGTGTTCACCGTAATGGTTCTTCGCGAGATCCTCGTCGAGCTGGACGAACTTCCCGGCGACGAGCTTGAGCCCGCGCTCCTCGAAGCGGGAGACGATCTCGCCGATGAGACCGCGCTGGACGCCGTCGGGCTTCACCATCACGAAGGTGCGCTCGTCGTGGTGGCTCACTGCTCGTCGCCTCCGGCCCGGTGACCCTCCTCGGTCCACTCGACGTCGCGCGCCTCGCGGCCGAGGAAGTAGTTCTTCTCCGCCTTCGAGTCGACGAAGTGGAGGATCTGTCCGTCCTTCTTCACGTACATCGTGCCCGTGCCGGGCTCGATCTCCTCACCGCTGTAATCGCAGGTGCGTGTCTCGACCATTGGTTATCGGCCTCCGATGGAGTCGGCGTCGCGCTGGGTCTCCCGCAGCTGGAGCACGTCGCCCAGACGGACGGGACCCAGGACGTTCCGGGTGATGATCCGGCCCTGGTTCGATCCCTCTTGGATGCGGCACTTGACCTGCATGGCCTCGCCGTGCATCCCGGTCTTGCCGACGACCTCGATGACCTCCGCGGTCGTCGAGTCGCCGGTGCCCTCTTCTGCGCTCATGGGAGGTTATCGGAGCTCCGCGACCTTCTCGCCGATGTCCTCGACGTCGTCGTCGGCGTCGCCGGCGTCGACGACGGCGGCGGCGGCCGAGCCGACCTCGAGGCCGGCGGCCTGCCCGACCTCGTCCTGCGTGTCGACGAAGGCGACGGGGATCCCCTTCTCCTCGGCGAGCTCGGGGAGGTGCATCACGATCTCCTCGGGGGAGACGTCCTCGGCGACGATGACGAGGTCGGCGTTGCCGCGCTCGACGGCCTTGGTGGTCTCGTTGGTTCCTTTCTTCACGGTACCGGTGTCTCGGGCGACCTCGAGCGCTTCGAGGGATCGCTCCGCGAGGTCCGCCGGGGTGTCGTAGTCTACGTAAACGGGCATATGTTGTTCACCTATCCTCCGTGCGGGCTCGCGTGCCCGTCCCGTGGTCGGTCCCTAACGGAACGGCACATCATCAACCCCACAGAGGCTGTGCCCCGTGGTAGTCAGGACATCCATAAAAGCGCTTTCAATGTCTCGCGCGTGTGCGAGCGGGAGTCACGGGGCGAGATCGCGGGCAGGACCGGCCGTACCGCGGTCGCCGTCGCACCGCCCGCGGCGGACCCGGCGACACTCCGCGCTTTTTATGCGTCGCTCGCCCCTCAGTCGACTCGACGAATGGTCCGCCTCGTTCACTACTCCGACATCGAGAACGTCTTCGACGCCCCCGAGCGAGCGGCGCGCCTCGCCGGCCGGATCCGAGCGCTCTCGGGCCCCGACGCCGCGGTCGTCGGCACCGGCGACACGACCGCGCCGGGCGTCCTCTCGCTGGTCGCGACGGGCAGGCAGGTCCTCGACTTCTACGAGGTGACTGACACCGCCCTCGACACGTTCGGCAACCACGAGTTCGACTACGGTCCCGACCCGCTCCGCGGCCTCGTCGCCGACTCGCCCGCGACGTTCGTCTCCGCGAACGTCCGCGGCGAGGCCGGCGAGCCGTTCGGCCGCGACGAGGGCGTCGTCCCGTGGGCAACCCGCGAGGTCGACGGCGAGACGGTCGGGTTCGTCGGCGTCACCGACCCCGCGACGGACTCGCTTAACCCCATGGCCGCCGACCTCTCGTTCGACGACTCCGTCTCGGCCGCGCGCGACGCGCTGGCCGAGATGCGCGCCGCGGTCGCCGAGCGCGAGAGAGGCGGGGGCGGCGACGAGGGCCTCAATCACGTCGTCGTCCTCTCGCACCTCGGCGCGGGCGACGACGACCTCGCCCGCGAGCTCGACGTCGACGCGATCGCCGGCGGCCACGTCCACAGCCGTCGGAACGAGGTCGTCGACGATACCCTGCTCGTCCGACCCGGCGTCAACGGCGAGGCGGTGGCCGAGATCGACCTCGATTCCGAGCCGCCGACCGCGACGCTCCACGAGCCCGACGGGGCCGACCCCGCGCCGGGGCTCGCCGACGCGCTCGCCGAGCGGATGGCCGCGGCCGACCTCGACGAGACCGTCGACACCGTCGACCGACCGATAGAGCGGTCCGGCGACGTGGTCCACGGCGGGGAGTGCCGCGTCGGCAACTTCGTCGCGGACGCGTTCCGGTGGATCCACGACGCCGACGTGGGGCTGTCGAACGCGGGCGGGCTCCGCCAGGGCGACCCGTGGACGGGCGACGTGACGAAGGCCGACCTGATCAGCCTGATCCCGTTCGAGGAGCCGGTGGCGCTCGCGTCGGTCACCGGCGCGGAGCTCAGCGACGTGTTCCGCGAGATGGCCGCCCCCGACGTGGACTTCGGCGAGGACGACTGGTGGCACGGCCACGTCTCGAACGCCCGCGTCGTCTGGGACGACGACGCCGAACTGGTCTTAGAAGCCACCGTCGGGGGCGAGCCCATCGACCCGGACGCGCGCTACACGGTCGCCGTCTCGGAGTACCTGCTCCACTCCGAACACGAGTACCCGACGCTCGGCCAGCGTCATCGGGTCGACGAGGCGGACATCCAGTACGAGGTGTTGGCCGCTTACGCCCGCGAACACGGGATCGCCCCCGAAATTGAGGGACGGATCGAGATCCGGAACCGGGCCCCCGCGGCGGACGACGACTGAACGAGCGGCGACGGGCGGGCGGTCGGGATGCGAGTGTCGGATCGCGTCTCGAAGCGGCGAGTCCGGCGTCACGGCCCCGGTAGGTTCGGTCGGGTCACCGAGAGAGAGTTTAACACTGTTTGTTTCGTGTGTACATATAGCACATGGACGCGCTTGACGAGGTGCTCGGGAAGTACGCGACGAGCCAGAAGCTGATGGATCACATCAGGTACACCGCCGAATCGCTGAGCATGGAATTCGACGGCTGGGGCGAACAGTACGTGAGCGGTCCCAGTCTCTACGTCCTCATCGTCGCCGAGGTGAACTTCGCCGACTACACCGACCCCCTCGGCGACAACGAGTGGCCGGTCGACCGGTGCCGCGTTGTCACGGAGTCGCGTGATATGTTCACGAAGGTCGCCCGGGACGTGGCGTTCAGTCGAGACGGGGCCGTCATCGTGACCGGCGACGGTACCGTTCAGCGACAGATGGTGCGGGTCCGGAACCCCTCTCGCGGCGAGATCGAAGACGTCGACGGCCTCGAGTTCCCCGGCTGGATGGGGACCAAACACATGAGCGCCTTGGAGACGTCGCTCCGCGACGACGTCCTCTGGGGAATCACGCTCAGCGAGGAGGACGGACGCGTTACGACGTTCCTGAACGGTACGTACCAGGACTACCCTCGCGACGAGATCGGGGGGCGGTGGCGACCCGAGACGTAGGCGGACGCCCCACTGAGCGACGACCGCGAGGTTTCGGCGGGACCGTGCGCGTCCGTCGCCGCCCCGGCTACTCGAGGCCGACCTCGACGTCGCGCTGGAGTCCGGCCGCCTTCACCGTGTTGTACAGCAACATCGCGCGCGTCATCGGCCCGACGCCGCCGGGGACCGGCGTGATAGCGCCCGCGACTTCCTCCGCCGACTCGTAGTCCACGTCGCCCACCAGCTCGTACCCCTTCTCGGTGTCGGCGTCGACGCGGTTGATCCCCACGTCGATCACGGTCACGCCCTCTTTGAGGCTTGAGCCGTCGACGAACTCGGGGATGCCGGCGGCCGCGACGACGATGTCCGCGTCGGCCAGTTCCCCCTCTAGGTCTTCGGTTCGGGAGTGGCAGACGGTCGTCGTCGCGTTGCCGGTCGGGGACTTCTGTATCAGCAGGTTCGCCATCGGCTTGCCGACGATGTCGGAGCGGCCGACGACGACCGCGTCCGCGCCCTCCGTCTCCACGTCGTAGGCGGCGAGCAGCTTCTGGACGCCGTGGGGGGTACAGGGCTTGAACCGGGCGTCGCCCGCGACGAGGCGGCCGACGTTCTCCGGGTGGAAGCCGTCAACGTCCTTCTTGGGGGCGATCCGCCGGAGGACGGTCCGCTTGTCCACGTGGTCCGGGAGCGGGAGCTGGACCAATATCCCGTGAACGTCGTCGTGGTCGTTGAGGTCGTCGATCGTCTCGTACAGCCGCTCGGCGGGCGCGTCCGCGTCGATCTCGACATGGAAGCTCTCGATGCCCACCTCCTCGCAGTCGCGCTGTTTCATCGAGACGTACGTCTCGCTGGCGGGGTCGTCGCTCATCAGCACCGTGGCGAGGCCCGGCTCGACCCCGGAGTCGGACAGCCGCGACACCTCGTCGGCGACCGCGTCTCGCACGTCCGCCGCGACCGCCTCCCCGTCGATGATCTCCGTCATGAGCGATTCTCGTCGTCCCCGCGGTAAAAGTGAACCGGGATCATGCGTATCGAGTCTCCCATAACTCTCAGGTTATACGCATATGTGGATCAACTACTCCGGGAACAGCTCTTCCTCGCGCTCGACGGCGTCGATCGCGGCGACCTCCGCGTCGGTCAGTTCGAGGTCGGCCGCCGCGAGGTTGGCGCGGAGGTGGGCCTCGCTCGACGCCTTCGGGATCGTCACCACCGGCTCCTTCGCGGCCGCCCACGCGATCGCGACCGCCTCGGGCGTCGCGTCGTGCGCCTCGGCGACCGCGGCGACGGCGTCGATCTCGCGCACCCGACCGCCAGCGAGCGGCGAGTAGGCGACGACCGGATACCCGTGTTCGCGGGCGTGACCGAGTAGCTCGGGTCGGAGGAACAGCGGGTGGAGTTCGGTCTGGTGGGCCGCGGGCGGCCGTCCGAGAACCTCGATCGCGCGGTCGAGGTCCGCGACCTCGAAGTTCGAGACGCCGACGTTCCGCACGAGTCCGTCGTCGCCCACGCGGTCGATGGCGGGCAGTGTCGTCTCGGGGTCGTAGTCGCCGCGAGGGCGGTGAACGTACAGCAGGTCTATCGCGTCGACGCCGAGCCGGTCCGCGCTCTCGCGGGCCGCGGGCGCGACCGCGCCGGCCGCGAGGTCGTCTGTCCAGAGCTTCGTCGCGACGGTCACGTCGCCGCGGTCGAGGTCGCCGTCGGCCAGCCCGGCGGCGAGCCCGTCGCCCACGACCGCCTCGTTGTCGTAGATCCGAGCGGTGTCGAGGTGGCGGTAGCCGACGGAGACCGCCGTCGCGACCGCACCCGGATCGTCGATCCCCATCGTTCCGAGACCGACCGGCGGGAGGTCCATGTCGCGACGTGCGCGGGACGGGAACTAAAGGCTCTCGCCGTGAGAGCTGGACGGCGGGGCCGCGCTCGCGGCCGTGAGTTGACGCCAGCAGTTACGAGCGCGGCCCTCGTACGGACGCTCATGTTTCCCTCCCCCTTACACAGTCGTCGACGCGCCCGAGACGGAACTCGTCGCGTGAACCGTGACGGCTCGTCCCGTTGTCCTACCGGGGTTCACCGCGTCATCGACACCGACCGCTCGACGACCTCGTACCCCTGCGCGGCGAGCGCCTCGGCGTAGTACCGCTCGGCGACCCGCCCCTGCGGGAGCCGCCGGAGGCCGAACCGGCGCGTCGGTCGCAGTTCGAGGTCGACGACGGTCCCGCCGTCGGTCGTCTCGCGGACCGTCGCCGCGTACGAGGCCCACGGCCGACCGTCCGCCGTCCCCTCTATCTCGACCGTCGCGACCGGCGGGTGGTCGGAATCGCTCTCGCCGACCGCGGCGTCGTCGACCGCGTCCCTCCCGCTCACGTCGACGGAGAGGTCGAGCTCGACCGACTTGAGGCCGAGGAGATACGAGAACTCGTAGGTCGCGTCCGTCCCGGGCGCGCTTCTGTCGGTAGCGGCGTCGGTCGACGCTGCCGTGTCGGCGGCGCTCCGGACCTCGTCGGCGACGCCCCACTGGAACGCGAGGTTCGGCGGTCTCGCCGACCCGAACCGCCGGACGACCGCTCCGGGCGACGCGTCCGTCCGGAGGCGAGTCGAGCCGCGCCGTCGAAACACGGGCACGCGGAGCGCGACGACGATGACGGCGCCGACAGCCACGCCGGGCCAGAACGAGATGGCGACGACCGCCGCGAGAAACGCGACGACGACGAGCAGCGCGAGGGTCCAGCCGACGGCGCGCTCCGCCCGGCGGTAGCGAGCGACGACGGACCGCACGTCCGATGCGTCTGTGTCGAGGGGCTGACTCGCGGAGGGCGAGGGCATCGCCCGCGCTTCGGGGACCGATCACATGTCCGTTTTGATCGCGCGGCCGTCGCGAGTCACACGCCGAATCAGATCCCGCCGTCGGCGTCGGGCGGCGCTCGCCCGCAGATGCTCACGAGGTCGTGGAGGTCGTCGATCTCGTAGGTCGGGTGGCAGTCCAGTTCGGTCGACCGGCGGTGAGGGCGGCGGAGGAACGCGGAGTCGATTCCCGCGTTGTCGGCCGCGCGCACGTCCGACTCGTTGTCGCCGACGAACAGCGCCGTCTCGGCGCCGAGGTCCTCGAGGGCGCGCTCGATGTAGTACGGCGAGGGCTTCTTCCGCGAGAGGCTGGCCACCGAGGGGTCGCGGCCGTACGCGACCTCGAAGTGGTCCGCGAGCCCGAAGTGGTCCAAGAGCGCGTCGACGGTCGCCTGCTGGTTCGAGGAGACGACGCCGAGGGAGGCGTCCAGCGCGCGGACGACGTCCACGTCGTCGTACGGCGTCTTCTGTCCCTCCCGGGCGGCGTCGATCTGCGCCGCCGACGCGACCTCGTCTCTGACCCGCCAGAACTCCGCCGGGTCGACGCCGTAGCGCTCGCAGATGTCGGCCAGGGTGGCGGGGTCGACCCCGACGGCGACGTCGTCGACGTGGGCGAGGTCCGGGTCCTCGACGCCGAGGCTCACGAAGGCGTCCCAGGCGGCCTCGCGGAGCGTGTCGAACGGCGTCCGCCCGACCAACACCCCGTCGTTGTCGAAGACGACGGCGTCGTACACGCATCGCCGTGGGTGGGTAACGGGCAAAAAGGTTTCACACGTCGGCCGGTCGGTGCCTCAGACGCCGAAGAGCCGGAGGAAGAGCCCGGCGAGCAGCGCCAGCGCACCGACGATCACGCCGACGAAGGGGATCGGTACCGGGAGCGGGATCACGATCAGCGCGACGCCGACGGCGATCAGCGCGGTCGAGAGCCTCACGGGATCGCTTCGCCGTCGACGCTCAAATACCTTCAGGCGGATTGCGCGTGGCCGACGACCGCCCCCGGCGAGCGCGATAACTCCCGCACTTTCAATACCCGTCCCGTCGAACTCTCAGAACGGACCATGAACATCTCTGATATCGCAGTGCCGGAATACGTCGAGGTCGACGTCGACGAGCGTCTCGCCAAGGTCCGTTCTATCTTCGAGCGAGAGAACCCGAAGGGGATCGTCGTCGTCGAGGACGGCGAGTACGCCGGGGTCGTCGGGGAGAAACAGCTCATGCGCTCGCGCATGGAGGACGACACGAAGGTGTCGGCGGTGATGAAGCCGGCGCCCTCCGTCGACCGTCACGAGGACGTCCGCGAGACCGCCCGGCTCCTCGTCGAGGGCGACGTGAAGATCGCGCCCGTCTACGAGGGCGAGAAGCTCTTCGGTATCGTCACGGTCGACCAGATCCTCGAGGCCGTCCTCGACAGCCTCGACGCGATCACCGTCGGCCAGATCGCCACCGAGGACGTGATCGGCATCGGTGAGACCGAGAGCGTCGGGCGCGCCATCAACCGCCTCCGCGAGAACGGCGTCTCCCGACTGCCGGTCCTCGGCGACGACGGCGACCTCGTCGGCGTCGTCACCACGAACGACATCGTGGAGTTCGTCGTCCGCGACCAGGAGCGACAGGGCAGCGGCGACCGCGCGGGCGACATCGACCGGATGCTCGACATCCCCGTCTACGACATCATGTCGAGCCCCGTCGTCACCGCGCGGAACGCCGAGACCGCCCAGGCGGTCGTCGAGCGCATGTTCGACAACGACGTCTCCGGGCTCGTCGTCACGCCCGAGGGCGTCGACACCGTCGCCGGGATGGTGACGAAGACCGACGTGTTGCGCGCGCTCACGTTCACCGAACAGGATTCGATGGACGTCCAGATCACCAACGTCGACCTGTTGGAGGGGACCTCCCGCGAACACATCGTTGAGTCCATCGAGCAGGTCGCCGACAAGTACGCGGACATGCACGTCATCCACGCGCACGTCCGACTCCACGCGCACAAGGAGAAGCTCCGCGGCACGCCCCTGATCCAGTGTCAGATCCGCCTCCGCACCAACGAGGGTCAGGTCGGTGGCTCCGGCGAGGGGTACGGCGCCGAACACGCCTTCCACGTCGCGCTCGACAAGCTGGAGCGGAACGTCTTGGAGATCAAGGGCGTCAACGCTGACGAAGAATACCGCGGCCAGCTCCTCCGGAAGCTCGGCGACCTCTAAGTCGGTAGCGACCCGCGACGGCGGACGCGCGCTTCGCGTCGCCGTCGACAGACCCCGACCGCACCGCCGGGACGGGACCGTCTCCGGCGTGCGTTTCCGTCGCTGCGTCTCATTCTTCCCCGCCGATCACGCGTCCGAGCCCTCGGCGAGTCCGTCGCCGACGATCCGGAAGGTCGCGGTGTCGCCGGCCGGCTTCGACCGGTGCTTCTCGAGGGTGGCACGGCGGTTCCCACCGCGGTACCGGTCGACGCGCAGGATGGCCCCGGTCCAGTGGTTGAGGGTGTTCCCGCCGAGCGCGCGGTCGCGGTCGCCGTCCGGGTCGGTGAACACCTGGTTCGTGATGATCACAGCGATGTCGTGACGGCGGGCTAACGAGAGGAGGTGCGTCACCTGCTTCGCGACCTTCCGGAGCGACTCGCCGCCCTCGGTGTCACCGGCGCGCTCCAGCCGGTAGAAGCCCGTCGCGGAGTCCAACACGATCAGCTCGACCTCCTCGGCGAGCTCCTCGGCGTCGCGCACCGCCTCGCGCTGGTCGTCGAAGTCGTACGCCTCGGAGATCACGAGCCGCGAGGCGATCGAATCGACCGTCTCGTCGGTGTCCGGGTCGTCGGCGCGGCCCGCGGCCAGCTGCTCGAACCGATCGATCGAGAGCCCCTCGGTGTCGACGTAGAGGGCGCGGTCGCCGCCGGCCGCGACCTCCACCGCGGCCGCGAGCGCGAGGTTCGTCTTCCCGGCGGCCGGCGGCCCGTACACCTGCGTGACGACGCCGCGCTCGAAGCCGCCGCCCAACAGCTCGTCGACCGGGCGACAGCCGGTCGGGATCGGATCGCTCACTGTGAAGTGATCCGCCCGCGCTCGTATTTAAACGGTCGATCGCGTCGCCGTCGGGAGAGCGCCGTCCCACATCGAAATGAGTCACTCCCCGTCGGAGAGAGCCGGCGCTCGTCGGGGTGTGATAAGTGTGAGAGAAACGGAGATAGGCGCCATTCGCGTCGAACGACGGCCGAAATCCGGTAGTGCGTGCGGACGCGCCGTCCGCTACGTGGGGGTTAGTTGCGGACGAGGTTCGTCGCGCGGGGTCCCTTGGGGGACGATTCGATGTCGAATTCCACTTCCTGACCCTCCTCGAGGTCCGGGCCGCCGACGTCTTCCATGTGGAAGAACACGTCTTCGTCGTCGTCGAGGTCGCCGTCGTCAGTCGAGATGAAACCGTAGCCGCCAGTGTCGTTGAAGAAATCAACCTTACCGTTTGCCATTGCGAATAAACGTACAGCCCGTTCGGGGATAACCCTTGCGAGGGCCACGGTACCACGGAGGTTCCGGACGTTCGTCTATCGGGGATGTTCCGTGTACGGCCGTCTCTCAGGGGCGTCTCGCCGGTCTGCGGCGGTCGCGGTCGTGTTCACCGCGCGCAACCAGCCGCGGGGTTCATTTACGAGCGACTACGTAGTTCGGGCAACGACATGGAGCGCCGCCACTTCCTCCGATCGCTCGCCGCCACCGGAACCGCCGCCGGCGCGACCGCCACGGCCGGCTGCGCCGGCGTCCTCGGCGACTCCGGCGACGACGGGACGATCCTCGGCCCGCCGGAACAGAATCGCGGCGAGCCGGTCCACCCGATCCACGGCGACGAGATGCCCGAGTTCACCGTTCCCGACCCGATCGCGGGCGAGGAGATATCGACGACGCAGTTCGAGGGCGAGCGCGCGTTCCTGTGGACGTCCTTCTACACCAACTGCCCCGACGGCGTCTGTCCCGCGCTCATCCTCCGGCTGCGGCGCGCGCAGGAGGTCGCCGCCGATCCGACGGGAACGAATCCGAAGTATCCGATCTTGCCGTCGTGGATTCGAGAGATCATCGGTCCGGGTCCGTACAGTGACGAGGTCGCCTTCCTCCCGACCACGTTCGACCCCGAGCGTGACACAACAGAGGCGCTCCGCGAGTACGCCGCCCAGCAGGGCGTCGACCTCGACGCGGGCAACTGGCACTTCCTTCGTCCCGAGAGCTACGAGCGGGCGCAGGAGTTACACGACGAACACTTCGGACTCAAGATCGAGAAGACGGGCGGCGAACAGTACGAGAACCTGGAGTACGCGTTCCCGCACTACGGGCTCATCCTGCTCGTCAACAAGCGAGGAATCGTCGAGCGGGCGTACCCAAGGGGCCCGGCCACCGACATCGAACGGCTCGTCGACGACGTCCAACGGGTGGTCACGGCGTGAGGCGACGACACCTGCTAGCCGGACTCGCGAGCGTCGGCGTCCTTGGCGGAGCGGGGGCCGTCGCGACGGGTGGAGTACCCGCCGCGCTCGGTGGCGGTGACGCCTCCGAGTCGATCAGACCGGTGACGCTCGACACGGTCGACGCGCCGGGCAGTCGCGACGGAGAGGTGACGCTTCCCGCACCCGACCGACCCACGTTCATTGATTTCTTCGCGACGTACTGTAACCCCTGCGTCGACCAGATGCCCGACCTCGCCGAGGCGCACGACAGGCTCGGCGACGAGGTGCTGTTCGTCTCGGTGACTCCGGAGGACGTCGGCGGTTTGGTGAGCGAGGAAAAAGTGGTCGACTGGTGGCGGGAGAACGACGGCGACTGGCTCGTCGCGGCGGACGTGTCGGCCGAACTCGCGGCGCGGCTGAACGTCGGCGGGTATCCGAGCGCGCGCGCCATTGACGCCTCTGGGCGCGTCCGCTGGGCCACGTCCGGGACCCACACCACCGAGGAGTTCATCGAGGGTATACGGCAGGCGCTCGACGGATGACGGGGCGACCCGACTCATGACCGACGTCTCGCTTGCGACAAACGTCCCGCTGGCCGTGACCGCGGGTGTGACAACGTTCTTCTCGCCGTGCGCGTACCCGCTCCTGCCGGGATACGTGGGCTTCTACGTGAACTCCGTCGACGCCGACTCCGCGTCCGTCGTCGGGGCGGGGGCTCGAGGGATCGCGGCCGCGGTCGGCGTGTTAGCGACGTTCGCGCTGCTCGCGGGCGCGACCGTCCGGATCGGCTACTCGACGCTGTCGAACATCACGGTGTTCGAGACGCTCGTCGGCGGGCTGCTGATCGCCTTCGGACTGCTCGTGGTTTCCGGGCGCGCGCCGTCGATATCCGTGCCGCTGCCGGAGCGGCGGTCGAGCGTGTTCGGGTTCGGCGTCTTCGGCGCGGGGTACGCGCTGGCCGGCGCCGGCTGTGTGGCCCCGGTGTTTCTCAGCGTCGTCGCCCGGGCGATCGCGCTTCCGTCCGAGACGGCGGTACTCCTCCTCGGCGTCTACGCCGGAACTGTCGCCGTCCTGATGGCCGCGACGACCGTCGCGACGGGCGTCGGTCTCGTCAGCAACGCCAACCGGGTGATGAACCACGCGGGACTGCTGAAGCGGATCGCGGGCGCCGTGATGATCGTCGCGGGGATCGGCCAGCTGTACCTCTCGCTGGTCGTGTACTGAGGCCGGACTCGTCTCCCGAACACGGACGGGCCGCGTCTCGCTCCCCGAAACGGGTCCCGTAGATTCTTAACCGATACAGCGGAACTTCCGTACAGCCGAACCGATCGGTTCGGTCCCCGTATCATGAACCTAGACGAGTTCACCGCCGCGAACGCACCGACCGACAGCGCGGAACCGTTCCAGGGCGAGAACAGCTACACCCTAGACGTCGATGTCGACGGCACCGTCATGGCGAAGGCCGGCTCGATGGTGGCGTTCACGGGCGACGTGTCCTTCACCGGGAAGGCCTCCGCGGAGGGCGGTATCACCGGGTTCCTCAAGGAGGCCGCTACGAGCGAAGGAACGCCGATCATGGCCGTCGAGGGGCAGGGCCACGTTTACTTCGCCGACGACGGCAAGAAGGTCCAAGTCGTCGAACTCGACGCCGGCGAGTCGATCACGGTCAACGGCGAGGACGTGCTCGCCTTCGAGGAGTCGCTCTCCTACGAGATCAACACGATCGACAGCCTCGCTGGCGCGCTCGCCGGGGGCTTCAGCAACGTCTACCTCGAGGGGCCGGGCTACGTCGCGATCACCACCCACGGCGACCCGATCGTCCTCGAACCGCCGGTGTCGACCGACCCGAGCGCGACCGTCGCGTGGAGCGGCACGTCGCCGGACGTGGAGGTCAACCGCAGCCTCTCGGACATGATCGGCCAGGAGTCGGGCGAGCGCTACCAGATGCGCTTCGACGGCTCCGGCGGCTTCGTCGTGGTCCAACCGCGAGAAGAGCACGCCTGAGGCGAGGCCGCCGCGGACCGAACGGCCGGCGGCGACCCGGATCGGGCGACGCTTCCGGACCGCCCTACCGCGCCGCCAGCCAGCCGGCGAAGTCGCCGGTGAGGAAGCCGACGTAGTCGACGACGCCGAGGTACAGCACGACGACCACGACGATCAGGATCGGGACCCGGACCGCCCAGATCCAGACTGCGTCGAGGCCGGCGCCGTCAGCGATCCCCTTTCTGAGCTCCTCGCGGCCGACGTCCGGGATCACCCAGCCGACGAACAGCGCGAGCAGCAGCGAGCCGAGGACGAGCAGGATCCCGTCCGCGAGCCCGTCGTACAGGCCGAGGAAGATCGAGTCGATCGTGACCGGGACGCCGAGCAGGAAGACGGCGGCTCCGAGCGCGGCCGACGCGGGCACCCGGGCGACACCGACCTCGTCGATGAGGTAGGAGACGAGCACCTCGAGGATACTGATCGCGGAGGAGAGCGCGGCGATCCCGACCATGCCGAAGAAGACGACGCCGAGGACTCGGCCCGCGGGGATGCCCGCGAACGCGGCGGTGAGGCTCACAAAGATCGTCCGCGGGCCGCCGGCGCCCGGTTCGATCCCGATCGAAAAGAGGACGGGGAAGACGACGAAGCCGACGAGGACGGCGACGAGCGTGTCCAGCGCCGCAATGATCCCGGCGTCGGCCGCGAGGTTCCGGTCCTCGCCGAGGTAGGAGGCGTACGTTATCATCACGCCCATCCCGAGCGAGAGGGTGAAGAACGCCTGTCCGGCGGCGGCGGGGAGGATCTCCGTCCAGTTCGCCGCGATCGTGCCGAAGTCGGGCGAGAGGTAGTAGGCGTACGCCGCGCTCGCGCCGTCGAGGGTGACCCCGTACGCGGCCAGTCCGACGAGCAGCACGAGGATGGCGGGCACCATCACCTTCACGCTCAGTTCGATCCCGCGCCTGACGCCCGCGGCGATGATCCCGACGACGAGCAGCATGAAGACGGCGTGGAAGACGAGCGCGTCGAGCCCGGTCGAGACCGACTCGTACAGCGCGTCCGCGGCCGTCGGGTCGGCGACGGTGAACCCCTCCGTGGCCCCGATGAGCGTGTACCGGAGGAACCAGCCCGCGACGACGCTGTAGTACGAGAGGATGACGAACCCGGTGACGACGAACAGCCACCCGACGGACGACCAGACGCCGCTCCCCAGCTCCCGGAGCGCGCCGACGGGGTTCCGGTCGGTCCGGCGCCCGATGACGAACTCGACGAGGATCGCCGGGAACCCGATCAGCGCGACGAACGCCAGATAGGTGATCAGAAACGACGATCCGCCGTACTGGCCGGTGATGAAC
>NZ_NEWI01000200.1:0-3947 GCF_002135005.1 Halorubrum sp. SD612
GTGCTTACGTCGTCTGCGGCGTCCTCGCGACTGCCCCTTTGACTCCCACCCCGCCTCGCTCCGCACAGCACCTCACGCCTCCCCAGCCTCGTCAGCCGCCTCCGCTTCGCTCCGGCGACTGACTCCCTCGCGCGGTGCTGTTCGCGCCCTTCGGGCGCTCACAGGCACGCGCCACCGCGTGCTATTTAAATAATCACGTCGGAAGACGACGAGGACGTCACTCGGACCCCCGGTGGACGGTCGCGAGGAGCCCGACCGCCAGCAGCGCGACGCCGACGAGCCCGCTGCCGAGCCTCGCCAGCCCCGCCAGCGGGGTCCGGTCCAAGCGCTCGCGCGAGTAGCCGCCGAGGACCCTGTACGACTGCCCGTCGACGCGCAGGTTGTCGACCCCGCTGAGCCGGTTCGCGCAGTTCGCGTCGCCAAGGGCCCACTCCCCGGAAGTTGACGCGCGCTCGAACAGGAGGTCGACGGACTCGGGAGCGATCCGATACCCGCGGATCGAGACGTTGTCGCCGTCCGCGAGGGCGACCGCGGCGTCGGCGCACCGCGCGGGAAGGTCGGTTGCGTTCACGACTCGGTGTTGGTCGAGTCCCGGTCCCGGGTAGAACGTCGCCCGCCAGCCGACAACGCTCACGTCCGCGATCAGGAAGCCGAGCAGGAGGGCGCCCGGCACGACGAGGAGCCTGCGGTCCATCGCGCCGGGCAGGTAGATTCGAGCGAAATATATGCCTTGTGCGGGTCGCGCCGCCGTTACTCCAAGTCCAGTAGCGCCGCGATCTCGTCGAGGTACTCGTCGTAGACGCCGACGGCGGACTCGATCGGGTCGGGCGAGGCCATGTCGATGCCGGCGAGTTCGACCACGTCGAGCGGGTACTCCGAGCCGCCCGCCTTCAGCATCTCGCGGTAGTCGGCGGCCGCGGACTCGCCCTCGTCGAGGATCCGCTCGACGATGGCGGCCGCGGCGGAGATGCCCGTCGCGTACTGGTAGACGTAGAAGTCGTAGTAGAAGTGGGGGATGCGCTGCCACTCGCGCTCGATGCCGCCCGTCAGCTCGGCCGGCGCGTAGTAGTCGCCCTTGAGGTCGCCGTACATCTCGTCGAAGGCGTCGGGGGTGAGGGCGTCGCCGTCCTCCACGCGCTCGTGGATCCGCTGCTCGAAGGCGGCGAACATCGTCTGCCGGAAGAGGGTCGAACGGAAGCGTTCGAGGTACTCGTCGAGGACGTGCGTCCGGAGTTCGTCGTCCTCGACCGTGTCGAGCAGGTGGTGGGTGAGCAGGGTCTCGTTGACGGTGGAGGCGATCTCCGCGACGAAGATCTCGTAGCTCGCGTCGTGCCACGGCTGCGCGTCGCCGGCCAGCTCCGAGTGCATCGAGTGGCCCAGCTCGTGCGCCAGCGTGTACATCGAGGCGATGTCGTCCTGGTAGTTCATCATGATGTACGGCTGGGTGTCGTACGTGCCCGAGGAGAACGCGCCCGAGCGCTTCCCGCGGTTCTCGTACACGTCGACCCACCGCGAGTCGAGCCCCTCGGCCAGCCGCTCCTGGTAGGCGTCGCCGAGCGGCGCGACCGCCTCGATCACCCACTCGCGGGCCTGCTCGTACTCCACGTCGGGGCCCTGGTCGCCCGTCAGCGACATGTACAGGTCGTGGCTCTGAAGCCGGTCGACGCCGAGCGCCGCCTCCTTCAGCTCGGCGTGACGGTGGAGCACGTCGAGGTTGTCGTCGACCGACTCGACGAGCGTGTCGTACACCTCGACGGGGACGTTCGAGCCGTCGAGCGCGGCGGCGCGCGCCGAGTCGTAGTCGCGGATCTCGGCGCTCGTGACGTGTTCGCGGACGGCCTTCTCAAGCGACGTGCCGACCGTGTTACGCACGTCGGCCCACTCGTCGTAGAACGTCTCGTGGACGCGCTCGCGGAACTCGCGGTCCGGGTTCGTCTGGAGCTTCGTGAAGTTGGCCTGCGTGATCTCCACCTCCTCGCCGTCGGGGTCCTCGACGACGCCGTACGTCATGTCGGCGTTCGTCAGCATCGAGTAGATCTCGCTCGGCGCGTCGGTGACCTCCGACAGATCGGCGAGCACCTCCTCGACCTCGCTGGAGCGCGTGTGCGGCTTCTTCCGTAACACGTCGTCGAGGTAGTGCTCGTACTCCGCGAGGCCGGGCTCGTCGTCGAGGAAGGCCTCGACGTCCGACGCCGTCAGCGACTGGATCTCCGGTTCGAGGTACGAGACCGCGCTCGACGCCTCGGAGCCGAGCGACGACGCCCTCGCGGACATCGCCTGGTACTCCTGGTTCCGCGTGTCCTCGGCGCTGCGGAGCTGCGCGTACGTCATCACCTGCCGGAGCTCCCGGAAGATCTCCTCGCGCAGTTCGAGCAGTTCCAGCAGGGTAGCGGCGTCCTCGACCGCGCGCCCCTCGTAGGCGGCCAGCTCGCCGATCCGGCCGGACACCTCCTCGTAGGCGGACTCCCACGCCTCGTCGTCGGCGTAGACGCCGTCGAGGTCCCACTTGTACTCGTCGTCGATCTCGGACCGCTCGGGAACCGAACTCATACCACTCGGGTCGGCCTCGCTCACACTAAGCCTTGTCAAACCCCTCGCTGCGGGCCGATTAGTGTGCGGTGCGTTACCGCTCTCCTCCCGCTTCCCCGTCGGCCCACGCCGCGAGGTCGACGACGAGCACGAGCGCGTCCTCCCCGTCGCGGTAGTAGCCTCCCACGCGCCGGATCGGCTCGAACCCCTCGTCGGCGTACAGCGAGCGGGCGGGGTCGTTCCCCTCGCGCACCTCCAGCCGGGCGACGGCCACGCCGGTCGCGCGGAGCCGCGCCAGCGCCGACCGGAGGAGGGTCCGGCCGATCCCCTCGCCGCGGGCGTCGGGGTGGACGGCGAGGTCCTTGACGTGGCCGATGTCGCGGCCGTGGTTCGGCGTCCGGTCGGCGACGACGAACCCGACGACCGCGCCCGCCCGCTCGGCCACGAGGAACGCCGGCTCGTCTATCAGCCGCTCGAAGGCGTCGTAGGGCCACGGGTCCGAGAAGCAGGCGCGCTCGATCCGGACCACCGCGAGGAGGTCGGCGCGCTCGACCCGCCGGACCGTGACGTCGGCGACGCTCACAGGACGGTTTGCGGCCCGCGAGGAATAAACGCGCCGGGTCGGCGGGGGACGCGACGGCGCCGTGCCGCGGCCGCTACTCAGCCGTCGATCCAGGGCTCCTCCGGGTCGGCGTCGGCCGGACCGGGGGCACGCACCTCGAAGCACGCGCCGTCCGGCGGGCGGAGCCGCCGCCCGTCCGGGAGGCCGACGGGGCCGTCGCCCTCGCACCGGAGCTCGACGGTCCACCCGTGCGACTCGACGACCTCGCGGACGATGTCGAGCCCGTACCCCGTCCCGTCCGCCCGCGTGGTGTACCCGGACTCGAACACCGACCCTCGGTCGTCGGGGTCGATCCCGGTCCCGTCGTCGGCGACGAGGAACCCCTCGTCGGTGGCGGTGACGAGGACCGTGAGGCCTCCGTCGGTCGGCCCGGCTTCGGGATCGGCCGCCGGTCGCTCCCCGCCTCCGTCCGTCGCGGCTCCGAAGCCGTCCGGCTTCGCGTGCTCCGTCGCGTTGCGGAACAGGTTCTCCAAGGCCTGTCGCACCCGGCCGCGGTCGCCGTACACCCGCGCGTCGCGGGCGACGACCAGCTCCGCGTCGGCGTCGGCCTCGGCGGCCGTCTCCCAGGCGTCGCGGGCGACGCTCGCGAGCCCGAACTCGGTCGGCTCGTCCATCCCGGTCCCCTGCCGCGCGAGGGTGAGCAGCTCCGAGACGAGCCGGTCGATCCGGTCGACGGCGCGCTCGCCGCGTTCGAGCGGCTCCGCCTCGCCGCGCAGCCGCGCCATCTCGATGGAGCCGCGGATCACCGACAGCGGGTTCCGCAGGTCGTGCGAGACGATGCTCGCGAACCGGTCGA
>NZ_NEWI01000201.1:0-3942 GCF_002135005.1 Halorubrum sp. SD612
AGGCGGCTGACGAGGCTGGGGAGGCGTGAGGCGCGGTGCGGTCGCGGTCGGGTGGGACTCAAAGGGGCAGCCGCGAGGACGACGGCGCGCGACGCAAGCACCGCAGTGAGTGAGCGGAGCGAACGAACGAGGAGCGCAGCGAGTGCACCGAGTCCTCGCGGCCGGGGCTTTGGCGGCGTTCACCGTCGATCTACGGTTAGCCATTTATAAGTGAGCGGCCGGGACTTCGGCGCCGTTCACCGCCGATGCGACATCAGTCTCCTGACGAGTTCGTGGAGTCGTCCGTCTGTTCCGGGGCCGAAACGCTTCCGCTCACGCTCGTCGACCCGCCGAGGAGGGAGTGGTCCGAGTCGCCCCGGAGCGTCGTGACCGTCTCGCCGTCCTGCTTCACGATCAGGGTCCACGGATCGTCGCCCGCGGGAATCCGCATCGTGCCGTTGTAGCGGACGACGCCCGAACACGACCGCGACGCGTTCCCCGCCTCCTCGATCGGGACGTCGAGGACGTAGGCCGACCCGTTCAGCCGTTCGAACGTCGGGCCGCCGACCGCGTGCGAGGAACTCGGCAGGGAGACGTTTCGAGCGTACGTGATCTCGGTGTTCCCGGGCCCGGCGGACACCGCAGTCGAACTGTTGGCCGCGAACTCGTCGGGACAGCGGACCTCGTCGGTATCGAAGTGAAGCAGCGCCGGCGGGTCGCTCGCTCCCCCGAGGAGGCCCCCGGGCCCTCCCGACACCGGACCGGCGAGGGCGACGGCGCTACCGGTCACGAACAACGCGAGCGCAGCGGCGACGACGGCGAGACCGCGTCTGTTCATCACGTTCCGAACGACGGGAGAGGCGGGGATAGTACCGTCTATGGGTCAAACAACGGTTTGAGTCACCGAGTCGTTGGACGAGGACGGCGACCGTCTCAGTCGTCCGCGGCCGCGGCGTCGACCTCGACCTCGTACAGCTCGCCGGCGCGCTCGCGCTCGGAGAGGTACTCGTCGGCGTCGAGCGCGGCCTTCACGCCCATGCCGCTCGCGGTGGCCGCCTGCTGGTAGTGGAAGTCGACCACGTCGCCCGCGCCGAAGAGGCCCGGGACGCCGGTCGCGGTCTGGTTGCCGCCGCGGCCGCCTTCGGTGACGAGGTAGCCGTCGTCGTCGGTCTCGATGCCGGTCCCCTCGAGGAAGTCCGTGTTCGGCGTGTGGCCGATGGCGTAGAAGACGGCGCCCACGTCGAACTCGTACTCGTCGACCTCGCCGGCGGTCGCGGAGTCGTCGAGCTTCTCGGTCGGGTGGCCGTCCGGGTGTTCGACGAGCGTCACAGACTCGATCCCGTCCTCGGGCGTGCCGTGGATCTCGGTGAGCTCGGTGTTGAGGAGGAGCTCGATCTCCCCGTCGTCCACCTTGTCCATCACGCGCTCGATCCACACGTCCTCGGCGCGGAACTCCTCGCGGCGGTGCGCGATGTACACCGTGTCCGCGAACTTCGTCAGGAAGTTCGCCTCCTCCATCGCGGCGTCGCCGCCGCCGACGACGAGCATGTCCTCGTCGCGGAAGAACGCGCCGTCGCAGGTCGCACACGTCGAGAGCCCGTACCCCATCAGCTCGTCCTCGCCGGGGACGCCCAGCGTCCGCGCGCTGGCGCCCGACGCGGCGATGACGGCGTCGGCGGTGTAGACGTCGCCGTCCGAGAGCGCGACGCGGAAGTGGCCCGCGGGCTCCTTCGAGACGTCCTCGATGACGCCGTTGCGCGACTCGGCGCCGAACTTCTCCGCCTGCGCTTTCATGTCGTTGATCAGCTGCGGCCCGGAGATCCCCTCGGGGAAGCCGGGGTAGTTCTCCACGTCGGTCGTCAGCGTGAGCTGGCCGCCCGGCTCGTCGCCCTCGACGAGCAGGGGGTCGTTGTTCGACCGCGCGGCGTAGATCGCCGCGGAGAGGCCCGAGATGCCGGTGCCGGCGATGATCAGTCGACGGTGTTCGACGACTTCGTCTGTCATACCCGCCAGTTGGCCGGCGCGTCGTATGTACGTTGCGACCGTTGCGCGATTTCCGCACGACCGGCCTGCCACTCCGTGACAGTCGCTCGACGACGGCGACACCGCGACCGGCGTCCTACCGGACCGCGACGAACACGCTCCGATCGTCTCCGGGGCCGTACCCGTCCGCGACCTCGACGTCGTCGAACCCGGCGTCGGCGAGGGCGTCGGCGATCCGCGCGTCGGCGAACGGCGTCATCCGGCGGCGGTCGACGAACGGGTCGCCGTCGGGGGTGAACGTCACCGCGCGCCAGTCGAGCCGCCCGTCGGCGGTCGGTTCCCGTCGGGCGGCAGCGGGGAGTTGTCGAAGACGAGGACGCCCCCCGGGCGCAGGCGGTCGCGGAGCGCGGCGATCGCGGGGTCGAGACCGGCCGACGCGAGGTGGTTCACGACGCCGCGGATCGCGACGGCGGCGCCGAACGGCGCCACGTCTCCAAGGTCCGGGTCCGGAAGGCCGGTTCGGCGGAGCTCAATGTCGGCCTCACCGTCCACGCCGGCGCACTTCTCGCGCGCGACGTCCAGCATTCCCTCGTGGACGTCTATCGCGGTCACGTCGAGCCCGCGCGCCGCGAACCGACGAGCGTGCTCGCCGGTGCCGCAGCCGACCTCAAGCAGGCGCCCGGAGCCGGCGTCGCCCAGGTCGACCCCACGATCGGCGAGCGCGTCGAACACGAAGGCGGCGTCGCGGTCGTAGTCCCACTCGGACTGGATCGCGTCGTACAGCCGCGGGCGCTCGTCGTAGAGACCGTCAGACATGGCGGCGACGGGATAGCGTCGACGGCCGGCGACGAGTGCCTTGTGCCGCCGAGATATCCGTTAGCACACCTCGCGCGCTCAGTCGGTCGGGAACTCCGGCGGGAGGCCGGTCGGCTGGGCGGGCGCGTCGTCGAGCGCCTCGAAGAACCGGCCGGCGACGAACGCCTCGACGACGTCCGGCAGCGACTCCGACTCGGAAACCTCGCTCAGGATGCCGAGCGGGACCTGCGCCCCGGCCATCGCGGCGTGACCGCCGGCGGAGCCCACGGGGTCGAGCGCGTCGCGCAGCAGTTCGCCCGCGTCGACGTCGGCGCCGCGGGCGCGGGCGGAGCCGTAGATCACCCCGTCGACGTAGCCGTAGACGAACGTCACCGTCACGTCCTCTAAGTCGAGGAGGCGCTCGGCCGCCTGCGCGAGCGCGTCGCGGTCGGCGATCTCGCCGACGCAGGAGGCGGCCACCCGCCCGCGAACGTCGCGGTTCTCGATAGCGGCCGCGAGGACGCGAAGCGTCTCGGGGCTCACGCTCGGGCTCTCGACGCGTTCGAGCGTCGACTCGTCGGCGTGCGCGAGCAGCGCGGCCGCCGCCTCGAAGTCGTCGATGGCGGTCGCGCGCGTGAAGTCCTTCGTGTCGATCCGGATGCCGTACAGAAGCGCCGTCGCGAGGTCCCGCTCCGGCGCGATCCCGTACCGCGAGAGGTACTCCGAGATCAGCGTGCTCGTCGCCCCGACCGCCGGGCGGATGTCGACGAACGACCCCGCGACGGGCCCCCGCGGCGGGTGGTGGTCGACGACGACGTCGACCGGGTGCCCCTCGGGGAGGCTGTCGTTGATCCCCGCGCGGGAGTGGTCGACCAGGGCGACGCCGCCGTACGCGCCGAGGTCGATCTCGTCGAACGACCGGAGCCGGATGTCGAGGAGGTTCACCATCGCGCGGTTCTCCTGGTGGGCGATCTCGCCGCCGTAGCAGGCGTCGGCGTCGACGCCGATCGACGCCGCGATCCGCGCCAGCCCGAGCGCGCTCGCGATGGCGTCGGGGTCGGGGTTGTCGTGCGCGACGACGAGCAGCGGTCCCGAGAGCCGCCGGAGCGTCGCGAGCAACCGAGCCGGCTTCTCGCCGCCGTCGTCGGCGTCGGGGCGGGAGAAGCCGGCTCGGTTGCTCGCGAC
>NZ_NEWI01000202.1:0-3937 GCF_002135005.1 Halorubrum sp. SD612
GGAGCTCCGGGCGCTGGTCGGCGACGAACACGGCAAGCCGTTCCGGCCGCGCGAACTCCTGTTCGTCGAGGCCTTCCCGAAGACGCAGTCGGGGAAGATCATCCGTCGCGCGATCGAGTCGGTGTACAACGACGAGGACCCGGGCGACCTCTCGTCGATGGAGAACCCCGAGGCGCTCGACTCGCTGCGCGACCCGGCCTGAGCGCGACCCGCCCGACCGCTCGGTTCGCCCTCCGGTCAGGCGGCCGCGTCCGCCACCGCCTCGGCGAGCGCGTCGTAGTCCGGCTCCTGCCCGGCGTTGTCCGCGAGCCAGCGATACGTCACAGTCCCGTCGGCGTCGATCACGAAGACCGCGCGCTGCGCGACGGTCTCCACGCCGTAGTGTGCGAAGTCCTCGACGACGTCGTACGCCTCGACCGCGCGGTGGTCCGGGTCGGCGACGAGCGCGAACGGGAGGTCGTACTGAACGCGGTAGGCGACGAGCGCGTGCGGGAGGTCGGTGCTCACGCCGAACAGCGTACAGTCGTCGCGGTCGAACCCGTCCCGTAGCGCCTCCATCTCGTCGGTACAGGTGTTCGAGAAGGCGGCGGGGAAGAAGGCGAGCACGACCGGCTCGTCGCCGACGTGCTCGGAGAGTTCGAACGGCTCGATGTCGCCGTCCACGACCGATCCGGTGAAGTCTGGGGCGTCGCCGCCGACGTCTGGCATACCGGGTCGTCGTCTGCCGGGCGTATCACCGTTTCGGCGGCGGCACTCGGCCGCCGGCTCGGGTACCGACTCGCGTCGTGTGACGCCGGAGGGCGCCAGATCGGCGAGCCGGGGGGAGAATTAAGTGTACCACCGACGCAGGACAGGTGATGTCCGGCCCTCCACGCCGCCTCTCACGTCGAACGGTGGCACTGCTCACGGCGACCGCATCGCTGACGACGCTGTCGGGCTGTTTCACGGACGACGGCGGAGACGCCCCCCGCGCGGAGACGGTGCTCAGGCTCGACGAGGCCTCGCTGGTCGGCGTCTCAAACGAGTTTAGCACCCCAGTCGACTTCGTCGGACACGCGGGACGGACGGCCGTCCGGACCGCGATCGACGGCGGAGAAGGGACCGTCGACGGGTACTACGGGCCCGGCGTCTCGGCACCGTACGTCGTCACCGACGGCCCCGAGTACTACCGGATCGAAACCGAGACGGTCGATTCCGTCGCGGCACCGGGCTACGCGTACACGGTGGAGGTCGACGCCGTCGACTCCTTCCTCCTCGGTCCCCCGTCGAGCGTCCCCTTCGCGGACCTCCCGGACCACGACCGGGACACGGTCCTCGACGCGCTCGGGGACGCGTCGCTCGTCCACGCGCCGCACTACCCGCCGTTCGGGGTCAAGTTCGCGTACGCGTCCGCCGAGCGGCGAGAGCGCTCGCTGTTCGTCCCCGGGAACGACGACCAGCGGGTCGAGTGGGACGGCGAGCTGCTGCGGTTCGCGTTCGACGGGGAGCGGTCGGTCGAGGTGCGGACCGTCGCCGTCCGCGCCGACCGCGTCGCCTCGTCGCAGCGCGACTTCCGCCGGGCCGTCGGCGAGGAGCGCGGCCGATCGATCGACGACCCGACCGCGGACCAACGCGCGGTCCTCGACGCGGCGATCGACTCGGAGCACGCGGAGGCCCCGCCGCACTCCGACGCGTTCGCGGCCGTCATCGACGCGATCGCGACGGAGGAGGGCGTCGCTCCGCTCGTCCGCTACGACGGCGACTGGTACTTCGCACGGCTCGCGCGTTCCGACTGATTCGGTCCTCCCGGGTGCTGACGACAGATCTCAGCCATTCGCTTACCGAGCGGCGGCGCCGTTCGCTCGCGTTCGCTGCGGCCGTGCGCGGCGCCCGCGCCGACCCGATAAGGCAAAAAGACTATAGTCGCCACAGAGCTAGAGCGGAGTAGAGATGATAAGTGCGATTCCACTGATCGGCGGCATTCCGGCGGGCCCGGAGCTCCTCATCATCCTGCTCGTTCTGGTCCTGCTGTTCGGGGCGAACAAGATCCCGAAGCTCGCGCGGTCGACCGGCCAGGCGATGGGCGAGTTCCGGAAGGGGCGCGAACAGGTCGAAGAGGAGCTGAAAGACATGCAAGATGGCGAGCAGGCGGACTCGACGCTCGACGACGAGGACGACGAGCTCGACGACCTCGAGACCGAGACCGAAAAAGAAACCAGCGCGTAAGTCGTCCCCGACGCCGACCGATCACCGCGGTCCCGTTTTCTCCTCCCGTCTTGGGCGCGTGGCCTAGCGGACAGGGCGAGAGGTTCCTAACCTCTCGATCGCGGGTTCGAATCCCGTCGCGCCCGTTCCTTCGCCTCGCTCGGCTACGGGCGCGACTGGCTCCACGCTTGCCCACTGCGTTCGCTCGCGTGGATCCCGCCGTGCCCTTTCGTACCGCTTGCGCTCGGATCAGCGTATCCTGTTTGTGATTTAACACCGTGTAGGGGATCTACCGTTTCAGACGATGTACTACGCCGGTCCCTTACCCACCCGACAGAACGAGCGCGCCGCGAGCGTGACGGCACCGACCGCGATTGCGAGCGTCGCGGCGGTGAGGCCCGGGCCGGGCTCGTACAACAGGGGCGGGTGATATCCGAGTCCGTAGTCGACGACGGCGTTCGCGACGCCGAGCCCCAGCGCGGTCGCGAGCGCCCCGCGGGTCGTGCGGCCGAACGCAGGGAACAGGAGCGCGAGCCCGACGAACAACAGGTGCGTCCCGATCACGCCCCAGTAGTAGATCAGCGCGTCGGGCGCGGAGACGTACTGACCGACTGCGAGGTTGAGCGACACCAGCGGCCAGAGCCCGAACTGGACCAGCCAGACGAACGCGACCGTGTGGAGGTACGCGAGTCCGCGAGAGGTGGGCGCGTCCGCGGTGACGCTGCCGCCGCGTCGGACGGTCGGGACGACGCTGGCGAGGACGCCGCCGCCGAGCGCGACCGCGACCGCGGAGTCCGCGTACAGCGGCCAGAGGACGACCGGCACCTCGTCCGCGGTCGGCGCGTAGTACCCGACTCCCACCGCGAACATGAACGCGGTAAACGCGCAGACGACGGCGAGGCTCCGCGGGGTTCCGAGCAGTTCCTCGGCGATCGCCGCCCGGACGCGCCGCCTGACCGCGCGCTGACGCAGTCGGCGGAGTCGCGGGAACCTGTCGGAGCGTGACACGACGGAGGGTCGGCGCGCGGGGGACTAAAATCCGCCCGTCCGCGGTCGATTATCAATCGCGGTGTTTTGCGAGACACCTTTTTCAACGGACCGCGCGTTCCCGGAACTATGAGCGACGAGGATGTCGAACGATCCGCCCTCCAATCCGACACCGGGGGCGGTCGATCGGCGTCCGACGGGTCCGGGTCAGCCGATTCGGACGCGGACCCTGCCGAACCGGAGACGCGAGGCGCTGAGGAGGTATCGACGGACGAGACGGGCGAGGCGGACGAAACAGACGAAACGGACGACCGAGCGTTCGAGAACGTGATTTTCGAGGAGGGGGACGGACCGAACGACTGCTCGCCGGTCGTCACCGACCGGTACACGTGGCGGACGCTACTCGCTGATCGCGGGGACGAAGACGCAGCGGCGCGGGTGTACGCGGACGTGCCGGACGCGCCGGTAGTCCCGGCGGACGCCGTCGCCCTCCACCTGCCGGACGGCGTCGACGGGGTTATCCGAACTGCCGGGGTCGACGAGCCGTTCGCGGCGGACGGCGAGACGGCCGTTCCCGGACACGGCACTCCGGATCGAGGGACGCTCGTCGTCGGTCCCGACGCGGTCGTTCTTAGCGGTGCCGCCGTCGTGCCGACCGGAGAGCGGCCGGCAGCGCCGGCGGAGGCGGTCGAGTCCGCGGACGACGAGGCGGAACCGAACCGCGACGCGGCGGCGCCGGGGAACGACGACGCGCCCGCCGACTCCG